>JAYUUK010000261.1:0-12268 GCA_043754595.1 Roseiflexaceae bacterium
CCTTTCAAGTTTGTGTCAAGAAGAACAATCTCACATGGTATACTACGAATCTGGGATCCACGAGCTGAGCAATCGAGCGACGATGATGCACGCTATCGAGAAGAGGAAGCGATCGGCCCAGTGGCTCCGGCCGCTGGCATGCGTGGCGATCCTGGGGGGTGCGCTCGCCGCGCCGCACCGCGCGAGCGCCGCTACGCTGACGGTCACCAAGACTGCCGATACGGCAGACGGCGCGTGTACCAGTGACTGCTCGTTGCGCGAGGCGCTGATCGCCGCCAACGCCGCCGCTACGCCGACGACGATCGCGCTGCCGGCCGGGACATACCGGCTGACCATCGCCGGCCGCAGCGAAGACGCATCGGCCACCGGCGATCTCGACAGTACGGCGGCGGTCACTATCGTCGGGGCTGGCGCCGAGACGACGATCATCGACGCTGCCGGCATCGACCGGGCGCTGCACGTCGTCGGCGGGTCGCTGACGCTGCGCGGGCTCGCGGTGCGCGGCGGCGATGCGCAGACCGGCGACGGCGGCGGCGTGCTCGCGGCGCTCAGCACCGCGCTCACACTTGACCACGTGCTCGTCAGCCAGAACAGCGCACGGCGCGGCGGCGGCGTCTCCAGCAACGGCGATTCCACCGTGCTCAGCTCGACGATCGCCAATAACAGTGCCAGCGAGACCGGCGGCGGGCTGCGCTTCGCCTCGATCGACCCAGACACAAAAGTCGTAAGCGCCACAGTGGACCGCTCGACGATCGCCGGCAACCGCTCTGGCACCTTCGCCAGCGGCGCGCTGTTTAACGCCGCTGTTGGCCGGATCACCGCGTCCACCATCGCCAACAATCTCGTCAACACCGCCGGCACCGCCCCAGACTCGGCGGCGGTGGTGATTTCCACCCGGTCGCCGCAGCGGGTCGAGCTCTACGCCACTGTATTCGCCGGCAGCCGCACGCCCGCCGGCGCGATCCAGCCAGACTGCAGCGGCGATTTCACCTCGACCGGCTTCAATGTCGTCGAGACGATTGGGCCGTGCGCCGTACTTGGCGTCGGCGTCGGCAATCGGATCGGCGTCGCACCCCTGCTCGGGCCACTACAGCAGAACGGCGGCGGCCTGCCGACGCTGATGCCGCAGCGCGGGTCGCCGCTGATCGATGCGCCGCCAGAGCCGGGGCTGACCTGCGGTGCCGCCGATGCGCGCGGCCTCGCCAGCCCGGTAGACAGCGATGGCGACGGCGTGGCGTTCTGCGATATCGGGGCCGTCGAGGTTCAACCCGCCAACCTCTCGCTCACCGGCGCGCTCACGCCGACCCCCGTGGGCTTTGGCGCGACGCTCTACGTCCAGGCCGCAGTGCGCAACGCCGGGCCGCTCGCCGCCGAACTGATCAGCGTGACCGTCGACCTGCCAGACGGCGTTGGCTTTCTAACGGCCAGCGGTGCCGGCTGGCTGTGCGCGGCGGCGGCGCAGCGTATCAGCTGCACCAGAGCGCGGATCGATGCTCAGAGCGACGCGCCGCCGGTGCTGATCACTGCGACCGCGCCGCCCGCCCCGACGACGCTGAGCGTTCAGGTGCGAGTAGTCTCGCGCAGCGCGCTGGAGCTCGACGCCGCCGATAACGCCATCAGTCTGACCGGCAGCGTCGGCAGCCTGCAGGTGCCGCGCGTCTTTTTTCCGAGCGTCGGGAGCTAGAGGACAGCGGGTAGCGCACTATGGTGCGGCTTCGCGGGGCTGCGCCCCCCAGCCCCCCAACGCATTCTCTCTTTCGAGCGGGCGGGTGCGGCATAGCGGGGGCTGGGGGGCGCAGCCCCCCAACTCATTCTCCCTCTCTATATTAATTGCAATTGCTCGAGCGACAGCGCGAGCGGTGAAACCGAGTATACTATCGTGTAGCCCAGCGTCGGGTATTGGGCGGCCAGGAGGGCCGGCAGCGCGCATGAAAAAGCTCATCAACGCGCCAACAGCAGTCGTCCGCGATATGCTCCGAGGGTATGCTCTCGCCTACCCTGCACTCATCTGCATCTCGTATGACCCGCTCTATGTCATCCGCGAGACGTACACCGCGCGCGGCAAGGTGGCCTTGCTCGCGGGCGGCGGCAGCGGCCACGAGCCGATGCACCTCGGCTTCGTCGGCTACGGCATGCTCGACGCGGCCGTCCCTGGGCCGATCTTCACCGCGCCGACGCCGGACCAGATCATCGCGGCGACGATCGCCGCCGACCGGGGCGCCGGCGTGCTCTACATCATTAAGAACTACGCCGGCGATATCCTCAACTTCGAGATCGCCCGCGAGGTCTGCGCCGCGCGAGGCATCGCGATCGCCAGCGTGCTCGTCAACGATGACGCCGCGCTCGACGCAGCCGCCGACCGGCGCGGTATCGGGGCGACGGTGCTGGTAGAGAAGATCGCAGGCGCCGCCGCCGAGTCTGGGGCATCGCTCGCCGAGTGCGCCGCCATCGCGCAGCGCGTGGTCGACGCGACGCGCTCGATCGGCGTGGCGCTGACATCGTGTACGGTGCCAGAGCGCGGCCGCCCGACGTTCGACCTTGGCGACGATGAGATCGAGATCGGCGTCGGGATCCACGGCGAGCGCGGCAGGCGGCGCGGGCGGTATATGTCGGCCGCGCCGCTCGTGCGCGAGCTCGCCGAGCTGCTGCTCGACCGACTTGATACCCGCGCCGGAGACCGAACGCTGGCGTTTGTCAATGGGCTCGGGGCCACGCCGCCACACGAGCTCCACATCGTCTACGCCGAGCTGGTGGGGCGCTGCGCCGATGCTGGGGTGTCGATCGTGCGCAACTTAATTGGGAGCTATCTGACCTCGCTAGATATGGCCGGCTGTAGCATCACGCTGCTCCGGCTCGATGACGATCTGTGCTCACTCTGGGACGCGCCGGTTCACACTGCGGCGCTCCGCTGGGGGATGTAGGGAGATGACGATCACCGGAGATCTGATCATTCGCTTTGTCGAGCGTGCCGCCGAGCGTATCCACGCCGGGCGAGACGAACTGACCGAGCTCGACGCCATGATCGGCGACGCCGACCACGGCAGCAATCTGGACCGCGGCTTCACCGCCGTGGTCGAGCGGCTCGACGAACTCGAAGGTCATGCGCCCGGCATCGTGCTTGAGATGGTCGGGCGCACGCTGCTGGCAACGGTTGGCGGCGCGGCTGGGCCGCTGTACGGCACGGCGTTCATCCGCGCCGGCGAGTTTCTCGGCACCCGCGACGCTGTCACGCTCGCCGATATCGCCGATGCGCTTGAGCGCGCGCTGCAGGGGGTCGTCGAGCGCGGCCGCGTGACCCTCGGCGAGAAGACCATGGTCGACGCGCTAGCCCCCGGCGTGGCCGCCGTCCGCGACGCCGCAGACGGCGACGCGACGCTGCTCGACGCGCTCCACCGCATGGTCGATGCCGTCGAGGCCGGCATGTGGGCTACGGTCGAGATGGAGGCCACCAAAGGCCGGGCGCGCTACCTCGGCGCACGCAGCGTCGGCCACCGCGATCCAGGGGCGGCCTCGGTCTATATGATTACGCTGGCGCTGCGCGATACGCTGGAGGAGGGCGACCATGAATAGCTATATCGCTGCAATCGACCAGGGGACGACCAGCACGCGCTGCATGATCTTCGACCGAGCCGGCGCGGTAGTCTGCTTCGACCAGAAAGAGCACACCCAAATCTACCCGCAGCCCGGCTGGGTCGAGCATAGCCCAGACGAGATTTGGGAGCGCACTCAGAGCGTGGTGCGCGCAGCGCTCCAGCAGGGCGGGCTGACCGCCGCAGACATCGCCGCCGTCGGCATCACCAACCAGCGCGAGACGGTGGTGGTCTGGAACCGCCATACCGGCCGCGCCTACACCAACGCGATCGTCTGGCAAGATACCCGCAGCGCTGCGATCTGCGCCGAGCTAGCGCAGCAGGGCGGGCAGGATCGCTTCCGCGACACCTGCGGCCTACCGCTGGCCACCTACTTCTCCGGCCCCAAGATCCGCTGGCTGCTGCACAACGTGCCCGGTCTGGCCGAGGCGGCCGAGCGCCGTGAGGCGATCGTCGGCACGATCGATAGCTTCCTGGTCTGGCATCTGACCGGCGGCACCACTGGCGGCATCCATATCACCGATGTGACCAACGCCAGCCGCACGATGCTGATGGATCTGCGCACGCTGGACTGGGACGCCGATGCGCTGGCGGCCATGGACGTGCCGCGCGCCATGCTGCCTACGATCGTTTCGTCGTCCGAGGTCTACGGCACAGCGGTGGGCGAACTGGCTGGCGTCCCGGTGGCAGGCATCTTGGGCGACCAGCAAGCGGCGCTCATGGGCCAGACGTGCTACGCGCCAGGCGAGGCCAAGAACACCTACGGCACCGGCTGCTTCATGCTGCTCAACACAGGCACCGAGATCGTGCCGTCCAGGCACGGTCTGCTGACCACCGTGGGCTACAAGCTCGGCGCAGCGCCGGCGGTCTACGCGCTGGAGGGCTCGATCGCCATCGCCGGCGCGCTCATCCAGTGGCTGCGCGATAACCTCGGGCTGATCACCAGCGCCGCCGAGGTCGAGGCGCTGGCCAAGATCGTCGATGACAACGGTGGGGTCTACATCGTCCCGGCGTTCTCCGGGCTGTACGCGCCCTACTGGCGCGCAGACGCGCGCGGCGCGATCGTTGGACTCACGCGCTACGTCACCCGCAGCCATATCGCCCGCGCCGCGCTCGAAGCAACTGCCTGGCAGACCCGCGAGGTGCTCGACGCGATGGAGCAGGACTCGGGCGTGACGCTGACGACCCTCAAAGTCGATGGCGGGATGACATCGAACCAGCTGCTGATGCAGTTCCAGAGCGATGTGCTCGGGGTGCCGGTGATCCGGCCGCAAATCGCCGAGACCACTGCGCTCGGCGCTGCCTACGCCGCCGGGCTGGCGGTTGGCTTCTGGGATAGTCTCGATGATCTGCGCACCAACTGGCGGGTCGCCCATCGCTGGGAGCCGCAGCTAGCGGCAGATGCCCGCGAGCGACAGTACGCGCTGTGGAAGAAGGCGGTCACCCGCACCTTCGACTGGGTGGAGTGAGTATGCGCAATCTGACAACCGATGTGCTGGTGATCGGCGGCGGTGCGACGGGGGCCGGCGTGCTGCGCGACCTGGCGCTGCGCGGGATCCGGGCGGCGCTGGTGGAGAAGGGCGACCTGACCCACGGCACCACCGGGCGCTATCACGGCCTGCTCCACTCGGGCGGCCGCTACGTCATCAAAGACCCACAGAGCGCCACCGAGTGCGCCCACGAGAACGAGATCCTCAGACGGATTATGCCGCACTGTCTCGAAGACACCGGCGGCTTTTTTGTGACCACCCCCGCCGATGACCCAGCCTACGCCGATCGTTTCGCCGAAGCCTGCCGCCGAACCCACGTCCCCGTCGAAGAGATCGCGGTGCGCGAGGCGCTGGCCAAAGAGCCGCTGCTCAATCGGCGGATCTCGCGCGCCTTCGCGGTGCGCGACGCCGCGGCCGATAGCTTCGCCGCTACCCACGCCAACGCCGATGACGCGCGCGCCAACCGGGCGATGGTGCTCACCTATCACGCCGTCACCGCACTGCTGCGCACGGGCGATGTTATCGTCGGCGCGGTCTGCGAAGATCTGCGCACCGGCGAGACGGTGCAGATCGACTGCGGCTTCATCATCAACGCCGCAGGCGCGTGGGCCGGCAAAGTGGCCGCGCTGGCCGGGGTGGTGGTGACGGTGGTGCCAGGCAAAGGCACGATGATCGCCATGAACCACCGGATTGTCAATACGGTGATCAACCGCTGCAAGCTGCCCCACGACGGCGACATCATCGTGCCGATCCAGACGGTGGCGGTGCTCGGCACCAGCGACATGGCCGTGCCAGACCCTGATGTCTACGGCATCACCGAGGCCGAGGTGCAGATGATTTTAGCGGAGTGCGAGCAGCTCGTCCCAGGCGTCAGCAAGATGCGCGCGCTGCGGGCCTGGGCTGGCGTCCGCCCGCTCTACAAAGATAACGACACCGTGGACGACCGGGATATCTCGCGCACGTACAAGCTGCTCGATCACCGCAGCCGCGACGGCGTCGATGGGATGGTCAGCATCGTCGGCGGCAAGTGGACCACCTACCGGCTGATGGCACAGGAGGCAGTGGACGCGGTGGCGGCCAGGCTCGGCAACACGATCCCCTGCCGGACGGACCGAGAGACGCTCGCGCCGCCCGGCACGCCGCTGTTCACCCTCGGCCAGCGGCTCAGGCAGGTCGAGGACGACGACACCTACGGCGAGCTAATCTGCGAGTGCGAGCTGGTGACCCGCCGCCAGATTGACACGGCCATCGACGCCGGCGCGGCCAACCTCGACGACCTGCGGCGCGATACCCGGCTCGGCATGGGGCCGTGCCAGGGCGGGTTCTGCGCCTACCGCGCCGCGGCGATCTGGCAGGAGCGCGCCGCCGCTGGCCAGAACCCCGGCCCATCGCTGCTCAAGCATTTTATCCAGGAGCGCTGGAAGGGGCTGACCGCCACGACCTGGGGCGACCAGCTGCGGCAGGCGCGGCTCGACGAGCTGATCGCCATCGAGACCCTCGGCATCGATCTGCTGCCAGACCAGCCGCACGACCCAACGACCGTGACCGACCATCCGGCGATCGCCACCGAGTACCACGCCGACTGACGGGAGCGCGGGCGATGGAGGATCGTGTGAAGGGATGAGGGGATGAAGAGATGATGGGATAACGCCGTCTGGCATGCTGAGCGGCTCCCGCTGGCACGTCCGACGGCCACGCACGCACGCCGCGAAGCATCTGTGCTGGCACGGCGCTACGGGATGGAGCGATGGGGGACCGGGGACTGGGGGATGGCGATCCGACCAGCGCGCGCTCCCGACCGGCGGGCTGAAGCCCGCAGCTCATATGATTACCGGCTTCTGGCTCCTGGCTTCTGGCTTCTGGCTACGCGACGGGGTTGACTATGCGCGACACAATCGTCATTGGGGCGGGGCTGAGCGGGCTGATGGGGGCGCTGGCGCTCGCCGAGGACGGCGCGCGGCCGCTGCTGCTCGCCAAGGGGCAGGGGACCACCCACTGGACGCCTGGAACCATCGATCTGTGGGGGGTCGGCACGGCCGGGCCGCGCGCCACCATCGCGCAGATGATCGCCGAGCGGCCGGAGCACCCGTATGCCCTGGCCGGCCTCCCCGCCATCGAGCGCGCTGTCGAGCGCTTTTTGGCGCTGGTCCGCGCCGCGCGCTACCCGTACGTCGGCTCGTACGACCGCAACCTGCTGCTGCCCACCGCGCTCGGCGCGCTGCGTCCGGCCGCGTTCGTCCCAGCCACCATGGCGGCCGGCGATATCAGACTCGGCGGCGAGATCCTGATCGCCGGGTTCCGCGAGCTGCGCGATTTCTTCCCGCCGCTGATCGCCGAAAACCTCAGCGCGCAGGGGATCGCGGCCCGTGGGGTCTATCTCACCATGCCGCAGACCGTGCGCCGGCTGGAGTTCACCACCCGCAATCTGGCGCAGCTGTTCGACCAACCAGCGTTTCGCCAGGACGTGGGGCGGCAGCTGCGTGAGCAGCGCGGCGCGGCGACCCGCATCGGGATGCCGGCGGTGCTCGGGCTGCGCGACCCGCTCGCGGCCGTGGCCGAGCTACAAAATAGCGCCAGCGCGCAGATCTTCGAGATCGGCACGCTCCCGCCTTCGGTCCCAGGGCTGCGGCTGTTTACGATCTTCGCCGCAGCCATCGAGGCCGCTGGCGGGCAGATCCAGCTCGGCTCCGAGGTGCTGCGCAGCGAGAGCGAGGGGCGACGGCTGACGGCGGTATTCACCGAGGCGGCGGCGCGGCAGCAGCGCCACAGCGTCGGGCGTGCACTGCTCGCCAGCGGCGGCATTGCGGGCGGCGGCGTCCGCACCGACCATACCGGCGCGGTATGGGAGACGGCGCTCGGGCTGCCGCTGCGCGCGCCGGACTCGCGCGGCGAGTGGTTCGCCACCAGGGCGCTGAGCGAGCGGGGTCACCCAATCTTTGCGGCGGGCGTGGTGGCCGACGCCGGCTTTCGTCCGCTCGACGGCGAGCGCCAGCGCTACGGGAACGTGGCGGTGGCGGGCGGGGCGCTCGGCGGGGCCGACTCGGTGCGCGAGCGCTCGCGCAGCGGCGTGGCGATCGTCACCGGCCACGCGGCCGCCACCGCGCTACTCGAAGGCTGAGACGCATCAGACGCCGGATGCATCGGACGCCGGACGTAGCTCGCTGCGTCCCTACGGGATGCATTGCGTGCGGCGGGGCGGCGCAGCGAGCTGCGTCCCTACGGGATGCATTGCATGCGGCGGGGCGGCGGGGCGGCGCAGCGAGCGGGGGCCTGGTGGCGCAGCCCCCGGCTTACTTTTATTCTTTTCTATTGCGGCGCGGGCGCAGCCTGCGCCGCCCCAACATAACCTATGGATATCATCGAGCTGAGCCTTGAGCAGTCGCTCGACCACTGCATCAAGTGTAACATCTGCACCGCCGCCTGCCCGGTCAGCGCCGTAACCGACAAGTTCCCCGGGCCGAAGTACGTCGGTCCGCAGGCGCAGCGCTTCCGAAAAGACGGCCAGCCGTCGCCGGACGATTCGGTCGACTACTGCTCGGGCTGCCGGGTGTGCAACGAGGTCTGCCCGACCGGTGTCAAGATCGCCGAGCTCAACGCTCGCGCCCGCGCCAAGATCGTCGCCCAGCGTGGCATGCCGCTGCGCAACCATATCATCGGCAGGGCCGGGCTGATCGGCCGCGCTGGGGCCGGGCCACTCGCCCCACTCGCCAACGCCGTGCTCGGCAACCAGCAGCTGCGCGCGCTGATCGAGGCGACGATCGGCATCGCCAAAAACGCGCCGCTGCCGGCCTACAGCCGCACCACGTTTCGATCCTGGTTCGCCAGACGCAGGCCCAAGGCCGAGGCCCAGCGCACAGCGACGCGCGAGGTGGTCTACTTCCACGGCTGCGCTACCAACTACTACGAGCCGCACGTCGGCAAAGCGGCCGTCGAGGTGCTTGAGCGCAATGGCTTCCGCGTGATCGTCGCCAAGCAGGAGTGCTGCGGGCTGCCGCTGCTCTCCAACGGAGCATTTGTGCCGGCCCGCGCCGCCCACGAGCGCAACATCGCCAACCTGATCGGCTACGCCAGGCGCGGCATCCCGATCGTCGGCACCAGCACCAGCTGCACCTTGACGCTCAAGGAGGAGGCGCCCGAGCTGCTCGGGATGCACAGCGAAGACGCGCGGCTGCTGGCCGAGAGCACCTACGATATTTTTGAGTTTCTGCGGCTGCTCCACCAGAAGGGCGAGCTCGATACCAACTTCCGCCCGATCGTGCGCACGCTGCCCTATCACCCGCCCTGCCAGCAGCGGGCCCACCGCATCGGCCGCCCCGCCCGCGATATCCTTGAGCTCATCCCCGGCCTCGTCATCCAGGAGAGCCACATCGACTGCTGCGGCATCGCTGGTACCTACGGCATCAAAAAGGAGAAGTACCAGATCGGCATGGACGTCGGCGCGGCCCTGTTCGCGTTCGTCAAGGACAGCGGCTCCGATCTTGCCCTCTGCGACTCTGAGACTTGCCGCTGGCAGATCACCCACGGCGCCGGCGTGGCCAGCAAGCACCCGATCGAGCTGCTGCGCGAGGCCTACAGCTAGCCGCAGCCTGCGGGAAAAGGACCGTCGTGATCGGGATTCTCGTCATCGCACATAGCGCACAGCTCGCAGCCGGCATCAAGGAGTTCGTCGACCAGGTGACGAACGATAGCGTGGCGATCGTCGCGGCTGGAGGCACCGCCGATGGCGAGCTCGGCACCAGCGTCGAGCGCATCCGCGCCGCGCTCGGCGCGCTCGGTCAGGTCAGCGGGATTTTAGTGATGGTCGATTTTCACAGCGCAGCAATGTGCTTCGAGGCCGCCATCGAGGGGCTCTCGCTGCCGCCGCTGCAGATCGCCGATGCGCCGCTCGTCGAGGGCACCTACCTCGCGGCGGTCGAAGCCTCGGCGGGGGCCACGCTGCAGCAGACGGCGGCGGCGGCCATCAGCGCCCGCACCCTAGAGAAGATCCACCCATGATCGAAGCCACCTTCACCGTGCTCCACCCCGGCGGTCTGCACGCCCGCCCTTCCGCCAGGCTCTACCGCTCGATCGCCCGCTACCGCGCCACCACCAGCATTCAGAACCTCTCGCGCCCAGATACACCGCCCCTGCCGCTCAGTACCATCAACCTGCTACAGCTCGGCCTGTGCGAGGGCGACCTGCTCCATGTGCGCGTCGATGGTGAGGACGAGGGCGATGTGATGCGCCATATCGCCACTATCCTGCTCGACGCCGACTCGTGATCGTGCGCCGGTACCGGCGGCCTACGACAGCTTATCGTACCTGCCTGATCCTAATGTTCGTACAGACGTGCTATACTGTATCGTAGCATACCAGCGATGGATCCAGTATGGCCGGGTTCCCACAGTGGGTTGGTAACTATCAGCTTGAGCGGCAGATCGGGCGTGGCGGCATGAGCCAGGTCTGGCTGGCGCGTCATCGCACCCTCAGCGAGCGCACCGTGGCAGTCAAGCTGCTGGTCGCGCCAGATCAGGAGTGGGAGGATCGCTTCGCCCGCGAGGCGAGCATCACCAGCCGCCTGCACCACGAGTCGGTCATTCAAATCTACGACCACGGCTACATCGCGCCGTATCACTACACCATTATGGAGTATATCGCCGGCGGCTCGCTGCGCGATCTGCTACGCTCCCGCGGCGCGCTCCCGCTCGACACGACGCTGATGATCGCGCGCCGGGCGGCGCAGGCGCTGGACTACGCCCACGCCCAGGGCGTCGTCCACCGCGATATCTCGCCTGGCAACCTGCTGCTGGACACCGCCAACGGGCGGGTGGTGCTGAGCGACTTCGGCATCGCCCGCGAGGCCGGCAAGCCGCTCCATACCGCCGTCCACAAGGTCATGGGCACGCCGGGCTATCTCTCGCCAGAGCACGCCGCATCGGCCACCGCCGTGACCCATCTCTCTGACATCTACGCGCTCGGGCTGGTGCTCTACGAGATGCTGTGCGGCAAACTCCCGTGGGACTACTCGCCCGGCATCCCGGACGCCAGCGGCGGGCCGTTCACCGCGCCGCCGCCGCTCAAATCGCGCGGGGCCGCCAGCCTCCCACCTGACGCCGACCGGGTGGTGCAGACCATGCTCGCGCTGGATCCTGCCAAGCGCTACCCGAGCGCGACGGCGGCGATCGACGAGCTCGACCGCGCGCTCAAACGCCACCACAGCGCCACCCGCGTGATCGACGGCAAGGCGCAGCGCGCCAGCACTACGTCGGTGGCCAGCGATGTCGATGACTTGCTCAGCTTCCCCGTCGAGCCGCACCCGGTCGAGCGGGCGCTCGCGATCGACTTGATCAAAGCGCCGATGCAGCGGACGCTCAAACACGCCGAGGCGCTCGCTAACCGCGAGACGATCGCCGGGCTGCTCAACGCCTGGAGCGAGAAGGGGATGCGGCAGCGGCTGCTCGGGCGGCGCGCGATGGTGCGGCGGGTCACCTGCGCCAATGTCTACTTCTACACGCTGCAGGTGCTCTATGAGACCCGCGACCCGCCAAAGACGATCGAGGAGCCGGATAGTAAGGCCATCACCCCCAAGCTCGAGCGCGAGGTCGACCGCTGGGGCGTTGAGCTGCCGCCGCCGCGTAGCTTCGCCGATGACCCTGGCGGGTCGCTGCGGCTCTCGGGGTCGCTGCGCGTCCTGGGCTGCGAGACCTGCAAAGGCATCGGGCGGACGGTCTGCAAAGAGTGCAAGGGAGCCGGCCGCGTCACCGAGACCCGCGAAGTGCCGGCCATCAGCGCCGCGGCCGGCGCGGCGGTGCCGACGGTGGAGGTCGTCGTATCGTGCAAGGGCTGCGGCGGCGCAGGCTACCGTCGCTGCGACCGCTGCGCCGCTACGGGGCGGGTGGTGCAGCAGAAGACGATCGCGTGGCTGCGGTTCTCCCGCGAGGAAAAAGCAAACGACGACCTGCCAAATGTCGATGAGTCCTGGTTGCATCAGGCCTGCGACGAGACCGAGGTCTACAGCGAGAGGCAAGTCGGCGGATTCCGCCCCGAGTGGGCCCACGTCCCCGAGCTAGCCGCGCTGATCAAGAATGCCGAGCAGCAGACAAACGCCGATACGCGGGTCGCGCTCAGCAATGTCTCGATCAGCCTGATCCCCGTGGCGGAGATCTTCTTCGACCTAGGCGGCAATGCCGAGAACGGCCAGCCGAAGAT
>JAYUUK010000262.1:0-12230 GCA_043754595.1 Roseiflexaceae bacterium
ATCCTGATCATCTCGTCCGCGTTGCTTGTACTGACTCACGCCGCTGCGAGTAGACGCCACGGTTCGACGTTTGTCCAATTGCGACCCGCGCAGAGTATAAGACACCGAACAGGGTAATCAAGCTTTTCCGTAATCTCTGCTGCGAGTAGCGGAGACCCTTTATGCACTTTGGTATTCAGATCGGCAGGATTTTTGTAGATGCCAGCACCTGCATAACCGTCAACATACCAAATGTGACTGCCATATGTCTGACGCGATAGTGCTCGGCAAAAGGCCGGAAGATAGTCTACAAGAATTGCATGCTTTCGGGATGACCAGTCAGGTAGCGTATCAAAGTAGGAGCTCGGCATATGTCATCTCCTGATTGCTCTTGATCATAGTCATAATAATCATGTTGTAATCGAATTCGCAGTTTGTGTCAACTACATCGTAAACTGTATATTGATGTTTCACCAGAGCCTCCGCAGCCTGGCCTTCGACCCGCGCGGCGGCGAGTTGCTGAGCGGATCGTGGGATGGCACGGTGCGGCGCTGGGCGGTGCCGCTGCTGGCAGCGACGCACATGGGGCACCTGACGTCGACGAAGCAGCCGGCAAGCGCAGCGGCCGGTGGCAAAAAAGGGCCAAAGCCACAGCCGGCGGACGCGCTCGTGGCACATGGCGTGATCGTCGGGGACGGCGAGCATGCGCTGGCCAGCTTCGTCGCCGCGCTGGCGCAGCACCGCTTCTGGGGTAGGGAGGCGCTGGAACAGATCCCTGCCTAGCGCCAAATGTGCGCCCCGACGGGGGAGGTTGAGGTCTCGGACGAATCGCGCGGGCCGCTCTGCATACAGAGCGGCCCGCGTGTTTCTGTGCTCGCGGCATTCGCGGGCGATTTTATCACCGGCTGCCCGGCATCTGTGGGCGCAGCAGGCTGCGCCCCTACGTCCTATCTGTGGACAAACCCGCCCGGCTGCCCGGCTACGCCAGATTAAATATCCAGATTCCTAACCTCCAGCGCGTGGGTCTGGATGAACTTCTTGCGCGGCGGCACCAGATCGCCCATCAGCATGGTGAAGGTCTCGTCGGCGGCCACCGCGTCCTCCATCGTGACCTGGAGCACCACGCGGTTCATCGGGTTGAGCGTGGTCTCCCACAGCTGCTCGGGGTTCATCTCGCCGAGGCCCTTGTAGCGCTGGATCTCGGCCTTATTGCGCTCGGCGGGCGTCAGGCTCTTGAGGTACGCGTCGCGCTCCGGCTCGGAGTAGACATACTTCTCGACCTTGTTGTGCTTGACGCGGAACAGCGGCGGCTGCGCCAGGTACAGGTGGCCATTGGTGATCACCGGCCGCATGTAGCGGAAGAAGAACGTCAGCAGCAGCGTGCGGATGTGCGAGCCGTCCACGTCGGCGTCGGCCATCAGGAAGATCCGATGGTAGCGCAGCTTGGTGGTGTCGAACGTGTCGGCGATGCCGGCGCCGAACGCCGTGATCAGCGACTTGACCTCATTGTTGGAGAGCATCCGGTCCAGTCGGCTTTTTTCCACGTTGAGGATCTTGCCGCGCAGCGGTAGGATCGCCTGGAAGCGCCGGTCGCGGCCCTGCTTCGCGCTGCCGCCGGCGCTGTCACCTTCCACGAGGAAAATTTCACAGCGCGCAGGGTTGGTGTCCGAACAGTCCGCCAGCTTGCCTGGCAGCGAGAAGCCCTCCATCGCGCTTTTGCGCGCCGTCTCGCGGACCTTCTGCACCGCCAGCCGGGTGCGGGCCGCCGAGATACACTTATCGATGACCCTGCGCGCGTCCTGCGGGTTCTCATCGAGCCAGATGGCGAAGCCCTCGCCGAAGACCGCGTTGACCGCCGTGGTGGCCACCGGGCTGACGAGCTTCTCTTTGGTCTGCGAGGAGAACTGCGGGTCCTTGAGCTTGACCGAGATCACCGCCGTCAGCCCCTCGCGCACATCCTCGCCGGTGAGGTTAGCCTCGTTGTCCTTGAGCAGCGCCTTGGCGCGGGCGTAGTTGTTGATCACGCGGGTCAGCGCGGTGCGGAAGCCAGACACGTGCGCCCCGCCATCGGTATTGTTGATGCCGTTGGCGAACGAGTAGATCGAGTCGGTGTCGAAGCTCTCGGTGTACTGCAGCGCCACCTCGACGGCCACGTCCTCGGCGACCTTATCGACGTAAAACGGCTGCTGGTGGATGGCGGTCTTATCTTTGTTGAGGTGGCGGACGTAGGAGCGCACGCCGCCCTCGAAGTAGAAGTTGACCTCGCTGTCATCGCGCTCGTCCATGAACTTGAAGCGCAGTCCTTTGTTGAGGTAGCTCATCTCGCGGAAGCGCTGCGCCAGCGTCTTGAAGTTATACTCCAGTGTCTGAATGATCGTCGTGTCTGGCATGAACGTCGTCACCGTGCCGCGCCGATCCGTCGGCCCGAGCTTGCGCACCGGCTTGATCGGGATGCCCTCGCGGTACTCCTGCACGTAGTGCATGCCATCGCGGGCGTTGTGAACATCGACGCGCAGGTGCGACGAGAGCGCGTTGACGGCCGAGACGCCGACGCCGTGCAGCCCGGAGGAGACCTTGTAGCCGGTGTTGTCGAACTTGCCGCCGGCGTGCAGCTTAGTCATCACCAGCTGCAGGGTGCTGACGCCCTCCTTGGGGTGCAGCCCGGTCGGGATGCCCGAGCCATCGTCGGAGACCGTGACCGATCCGTTGGTGTGGATGGTGACCTCGACGGTGGTGGCGCGCCCGGCCATCACTTCGTCCACCGAGTTGTCCACCACCTCGCGGACCATGGTGTGCAGCCCGTTGATATCGGTCGGCCCAATGTACATGCCAGGCCGCTTGCGCACCGCCTCCATGCCTTCGAGCACCTGAATCTGAGTTTCGTCGTACCCCATCGAGTTGGTATTCACTGCCATGAGACGCTATCCTTCTCTACCCCGCCGCGGTGGCGGGCGTCCTCGATGCTAAGAGATATTGCGCTGCGGCGCCAGGTTGACGATCCGCGACTGCTCGCGGTAAAAGATCATCCGCGCCGCCGCGATGCCGCTGCCGATGTAGCTGCTGCCCACCACCGCGCCGATCAGGCCGGCCGTGCTCGCACCCAGCGTCTGCCAGACGAACTCGAACCCGCGCGGGATGATGAACGCCACCAGCGCCAAAAAAAGGAGTGTTGGCAGCGGCTGGCTGCGTACCAGCCGGTAGCTGGCGACGATCGCCCGGATCGGGCCGTGACCATCGAGCACGATCGACTCGACGGCGAAGGCCAGCACCAGCTGCGCGGCGAAGACCGCTGTGATGAAGACCAGCTGCACGAGCGCGCTCAGCGCGGCGCTGAGCGTCAGCAGGATGCCGGCGAGGAGGAGCATTGGCAAGCCGATGACCAGAGTCGCGCTCAGCAGGATGAGCCAGAACCCGAGGAAAGAGAGCATCACGCGCCCGATCGCAGAACCCCAGCCGCGGAGCGGCGCAGAGCGGCTGATCGCCGAGCCGATCTGGATGAGAAACAGCGCGCTCAGCGGCAGCGTTAGCAGGTTGATCAGCAGGATGATGCCGACGACGAGCAGCGGGCTGTTCACCCACATCACGCCGGCCGCCGCCGGTATGGCGCGCGCCCCATCCACCGCGTCCAGTGCCGGGGCCTGCCGCAGCGCCGGCAGCAGCGGGATGGCGTTGACGATCGCCAGGCCGGCCCGCATGTCCAGCCGCCCGGCGGCGGCCAGCAGGTCGGTGACCTGCCCCGATGTATCGGCCTGGCCGGCCGGCGCGGTCTGTGCGGTCACCATGCGCGTCAGCCAGCCGCTCAGATCGTTATAGAGCGGCCCGAACGAGACGATCGCCCCGAACCCGAGATAGATGTTGATCAGCAGCGGCACGAGGATGACGAGCGGGCGGCGATTGACGCTGGCAAAACCCTCGCTCATTGTGTCAACGATTGAGGCGTTTTGTGGCTTACTGACGCTCAAAGGAACCTCTCTTTCACTCCATGTATTATACCATAGATCGTGCGTTTTGTATCCCTTTTCGCACAAATTTTCGGAATCGGCGCGCGCCGGCAGGTCTTTACAGCCCCGCTATAATACATGCTATGAAACTGCTCATCCTCGGCCACGATGGTCGGACACACGCTATCATCTGGAAGCTGCTCCAGAGCCCCGAGCGGCTCGAGCTGGTCTGCGCCCCTGGCAATGGCGGCACCGCCCCGCTGACGGTCACCGCCGCCATCGACGCCGACGATATCGCGTCGATCGGGCGCTTCGCCTTCGACGAGCAGTTCGATATGGTGCTGCCCACCAGCACCGATCAGGTACACCGCGGGCTGGTCGAAGAGATCCTCTCGCTGCAGATCGCCGTCTGCGCCTCTTCGTCGCGCGCCGCAGCGCTGGAGCGCAGCCGCTGCGCCACCAAGGAGTTTTTGCTGCGCCACGGCCTGCCAACCGCGCCAGGGCGCGCCTTCACCAACCTGGAGACCGCCGAGAGGTACCTGGCGACGCTGCCGCTGCCGCTGATGATCAAGGCCGATCACCCCGCCGCCGGCGAGGCGCGCTTCGACGACCGCTACGCGGCGCTGGAGGGGCTGCGCCGGCTGTTCGCGGCGCGCACGCTCGATGGCGCTGGCGATGGGGTGGTGATCGAGAGCTGGCTCGCCGGGCCGCGCTTCGTCCAGAGCGCGCTGAGCGACGGGGTCACCGCGCGCTCGCTCCCCGCCGTCCGCCTCTACGATCGGCTGGAGGCCGACGAGAGCGGGCCGCAGACCGCGCCGATCGGGGCCCACAGCAGCAATTCGCCGTTCGCGCAGCAGCTGACGCGCTTCCTTCACGAGCGTGCGCTCCAGCCGCTTGTGGCGGCGCTGGCCGCAGATGGCCTGCCCGCCTGGGGGTTCGTCGGCGTCGATACGGTGATAGGCGGCGAGGGGCCGCGGCTGACGGCGATCCGCTTCGCGCTGCGCGAGGGCGAGGCGCAGGCGGTGCTCGTCCGGCTGGACGACGATCTGCTGCCGTATCTCAAGGCGGCGCTGACCCGCCGCCTGGCCGAGCTTCCGCCGCCGCGCATCGCGCCAGATGCGTCGGTGGCCATTGGGCTGTTTGCCCGTGGCTTCCCGGTCTCGTTCCCGTACGGCGGCGCGCCGCGCGGCTTCGAGCGGCTGCCAGACGCGGTGCGGGTCTTCCACAGCGCTACCGAGCACCCCGATGTGGTGCTGCCCTACACGCCGCGCGCCGTGCCTGGGGGCTTCGGTGCGGCGTTGAGCGGCCTGGTAGTGACGCCGCGCTCGGGCGGGCTGCGCACCACCGGGGGTGTACCGCTGGTGGCGGCGGCGCGCGCCGCGACGTTGGCCGCAGCGCGCGAGCGCGCGCTGGCGGGCGCCGATGCGATGCAGTTCGATGGGCGGGCCTACCGCGCCGATATCGGCGCGAGCGAGATGTGACATCACATTCGCGTGACATGGTGTGGAACGGGTGGTGAAGATGCGGCGAGCGCGTGGGAGAGATGCAGGCTACGCGCTGTGGCGCGGCGGCGAGATCAGCGTGTTGACCGCGCCGCGCCAGCTGCCCGTCAGCCAGATCTCGTGGTAGTCGCCGTGGGTGTAGCGCTGCGCCACCGAGCGGTAGAAGGCCTGCGCCGGGATGTTGCGCCCCGAGGCCGAGAGCTCCCAGCGGCCGCTGTGAGCGTTGAAGAGCAGCGCCGCAGCCTGGCTGCCGATGCCGGCGCGCCGTAGATCGCGCCGGACGAACAGCGCCTCCACCGCGCGCACCGTGCCGCTGTGGGTCAGCCGGCTGCGGCCGTGGCCGATGATGAACCCCACCGTCTCGCCGTCCGCCACGATCAGAAATCCAAAGCCGCCTGGCTCATCGACGCAGCCGAGCAGGTCGCTGGCGAACGATCCATGGTCATCGAGCGCGAGCGGCTCGTGGCGGCTGACATCGCGCAGATAGAGCTGCGCCAATTCGGCGAGGTTTGGGCGGTCTGCGACAGTCACGGGGTGCAGCTCTATCTGCATATGGCCTCGGCGTACTCCTATACGTGTGCGTGGCACCATCGTACCATAGCGCGCAAGTGGCGGCGCGGAGCGAGGGTTGGCCGCAGATAGCCGCGAATGCCGGGCAGGTTGTCCACAGATAGGCCGTAGGGGCGCAGCGTGCTGCGCCCGCAGATGCCGGGCAGCTGGATAGTTCGCTGGTTCCTATCCCTCCTGGCTCCTGGCCCTACTTTCTACTGGCTCGGCGTCAGGCTCTGCAGTAGCAGCTCGGCGACGTCCTTGCGCGCCAACGTTTCGTCCACGCCGGTGTTCTTGGCGGCGTCCTCGAACATCACCATGCAGAACGGACACGCGACGGCCAGCGTCGTCGGGTTGGGTTGGCGCAGCTGCTCCAGCCGGATGACGTTGACGCCCTTATCGCCCCAGCCCTCCTGCCAGACATTGCCGCCGCCGCCGCCGCAGCACATCGCCCGCTGCCGGTTCAGCTCCGGCGCCTCGACGAGTTCCAGCCCTGGGATGGCCTGGAGCACCGAGCGCGGCGCATCGTAGACATCGTTGTAGCGCCCGATGTAGCACGGGTCGTGGTAGACGACTCTCTCGTTGACCTGCTCGGTGGGCGTCAGCTTGCCGCTCTCCACCAGCTGCGCCAGAAACTCGGTGTGGTGGATGACCTCGTAGTCCACCCCGGCTCTGCCGCCGAACTGTGGGTACTCGTTTTTGATCGTGTTGAAGCAGTGGGCGCAGGTGGTGACCAGCCGCTTGAAGGTGTACTGGCCGAGCGTGCCGACGTTGGTGCGCGCCAGCTCCTGGTACAGCAGCTCCTCGCCCATGCGCCGCGCCGGGTCGCCGGTGCAAGTCTCCTCCTCAGCCAGCACGGCGAAGTCGACCCCGGCTCGCCCGAACAGCTCGATCATCGTCCGCGCCACCTTCTTCGAGCGCTCGTCGTACGATGGCGCGCAGCCGACCCAGTAGAGCACATCGACGTGCTGCTTCTCGGCCATCGTCGGGACGTCCAGCCCATCGGCCCACGTCATCCTCTCGCGGGCCGGGAGCCGCCACGGGTTGCCCTGGCGCTCGATGCCCTCCAGCACGCGCTTGACGCCCGATGGCACCTCGGCCTGGATCATCGTCAGGTTGCGTCGCACATCGACGATCAGATCGACGTGCTCGATCATCGCCGGGCACTCCTCCTCACAGGCGCGGCAGGTGGTGCAGCTCCACAGCTCATTTTCGCTGAAGATGCCCCCTTCGACGAGCGGGATCGTCTCGCGGAAGTCCAGCGTCTGCCCTGCGGCGGGTGCGCCGTGGAGCGCGACGACCTTGCCATCTTTGAGCTGGATGGGCTCGCCGCGCATCAGCTCGGCCATCTTGGTGATCAGAAACTTGGGCGAGAGATCCGAGCCTGAGGCGTGCGCCGGGCACTTGCTCTGGCAGCGGCCGCACTGCATGCACGCGTCGAAATCCAGCCGCTGCTTCCATGTCGCGTCGGCGAGCGTCATCACGCCCAGCTTGGGCGCGTCCTTCTCGATTTCGGCGTCGAGCGCTGGGATGGTGTCCAGCGCACCTTTCGGCGTGGTATCGCGAAAAAAGGTGTTGAGCGGCGTGTAGAGCATATGCTTATACTTCGAGAACGGCAGCGTGCCGATGAACGCGAAGGTCATGAACATATGGCTCATCCAGAGGTTGGCGTGGATGATCGCGCCGAGGCTGGCACCGGCGATCTGCGGGCCAGCCGCGCCGAGGCCGATGGCGCGGAAGATCGTGGCCAGCGCGTAGCCGACGAACGAGTGGACGGCCCAGGTTTGGGTATAGACCTCGACGCCGCCGATGCTCTGGTTGGCGAGCCGCAGCCCCTCCATGACATAGCCACTGATGGCCACGAACAGCAGGCAGCCGAGCACCCAGGCGTCGGTCGGGCGGTTGTGGAGCCGATCTGGGCGCACCTTATAGCGGCGCCACGCGGCCCACGCCAGCCCGGCGATGAACACCAGGCCCATGATGTCGAGGATCGTCTCGTAGCTCTGGTAGAAGCCGCCGACCAGGATTTTGCCGGCGTCAGGGCCGATCAGCGGGACGGTGAAATCCTCCTCGACGGCGATAATATCGGTGCCGATGAACAGCGCCAGAAAGCCGAAGAAGATCAGCGCGTGCATCGAGCCGGGGCGTCTATCGCGCAGGACGCGCTTCTGGCCAAAGATCTGCGCCAGCGTCTCGACGGCGCGCTGCGGGATCTCGGAGATACGGTCGTCTGGGTGGCCGCGGCGCCAGACAGCGATATCGTGCAAGATGCCGCGGGTCATGATCGCCAGCGTCACGATCGCCGAAAGGTAGAGGATGAGCGAGCCGTAGGTCTCGCCGATATTCCAGTAGATCTGCCGGAAGGCTTCGGTCATGGGGGTGTCTCCGAGCATAGGGGCGAGCCGGCCCAAAGCATAGCATGGCGAATGCGACGCGTCAAAGGGCGATGCAGGAGGGGCGGTGTGGGGCGGGCGGTGTGGTGTCGGGGCGAAGCGCGCGGGCGGTGTGGTGTCGGGGCGCAGCGCGCCGGATCGATCGCGTGGGACAATCGATGTGGCGCCCGTACGGGGCGATGGCGGGCGGGGCGGGCCGATCAGCGCGGAGGAACCAGCACGATCTTCACCGCGCCGCTCGTCCCAGTGGCGAGCGTGGCGAAGGCATCCGGGCCGGCGTCCAGCGGGCGGATATTGAGCCAATCTTCGAGATGCGGCATGGTCGAAGCCATGTCAATGGCGCTGGCAAAATCGGCTGGCGTGTACGCGAAGCTGCCAGCCACTGTGATCTCCTGGCGCACCAGGTAATTGGCCGCCAGCACGGACTGCTCCTCGTGGAGCCCGATGAACACGGCGCGCCCGCCTGGCACCACCGCCTCCACCGCCTGGCCGCGGGTCACCGTCGCGCCGACGGCGTCGATCGCCGCGTCTACTCCGCCGGGGGCCAGCGCCGCGATGCCGCCGGCATCGGCGAGCTGCGCCGTGCTCAGCGTGCGGCCCGCACCCCACGCCAGCGCCGCCGCCAGCCGTGCCTCGTCCCGATCGATCACGAGCGTGGTCAGGCCAGCGGCGCTGGCGGCGGCGACGCAGCACAGCCCGATCGGGCCCGCGCCGATCACGAGGAGCGTGGACCCAGGCGCGAGCGCGGTGTGATGCAGTGCGCGCACCGCGCAAGCCAGCGGCTCGACCCATATCGCCGCCGCGTCCGAGAACGAGTCCGGGATTGGGGTGCAGAGCGCCGCGCGGATCGCCACGAACTGCGCAAATGCGCCAGGACGATGGGCGCCGAGCAGCCGCCGCCGCCGACACAGATTCGGCAGCTGCGCGCGGCAGCGGTCGCAGACGCCGCAGGTCTCCAGCGGGTTGAGCACCACCCGCCGCCCCGCCGTGGCGGGCGAGCCGTCGGCGAGCGATGCATCACAATCGGCTGCGACCCGCCCCACTGTCTCGTGGCCCATGATCAGCGGCGGCTTGCGCAGGCTGCTGTGGCCCAGGTAGCCGCTGATCTCCGAGCCGCAGATTCCCACGGCCGCCACTTCGATCAGCGCATCGCCCGGCTCCGGCGTCGGGCGCATCACACGCTCGTACCGCATCGCCCGCGCCCCCGTCCAGACCAGCGCGTCCATGGTCTCATTGCCGGAGTGATTCATCAGCGAAGCTCCTTGCCCCAGTCAGCGCAAGTCGATCGAGCGCCTTGGGTGAAATCCGAGGATTGTCGAGAGCCGACGTGCCTGCATCCGCACCAGATTCAGCAGCTCATCGCGGCGTGCATCGCTGAAGCGCATCGTCGGCACGGCGATGCTCATGGCTGCCACCATGCACCCGGTGGCGTCGTAGACCGGCGCGGCCACACAGCATAGCCCAGGCGTGGACTCCTCATAGTCGAGCGCGTAGCCGCGCTCGCGGGTCGCCGCAACCTCGGCCCTGAGCCGACGAGGGTCGGTGATCGTACCGGCTGCGAGCGCCGCGAGCGGTGGCGAGTCTGGGTAGCGCGCCGCCACATCGTCGTCTGGGAGTGAGGCGAGCAGCATCTTGCCGACGCCGGTGCCGTGGGCGGGGAAGCGCCGCCCCACCGCCGAGACCATGCGGATCGTGCTCGTCCCCTCCTCCTTGGCCACATACAGCACGTCTGCGCCGTCCAGCACTGCGATATGCACCGTCTCATCGCAGGCGCGCGCCGTCTCGCGGACGACGTCCTGTCCATCGACCACCAGATTGGTGCTGGCGAGGTAGGCGCTGCCGATCTCGAACAAGACCGGGCCGAGACGATAGGTGCGATCGCGCCGACCATCGCGAAGATAGCCGCGGTCGGTCAGCGTGGTGAGCAGCGCGTGGCCGCTGCTTTTGGGAAGCCTGAGCGCGCTGCAGATCTCAGAGAGCGATAGCCCGTCGGCGTGCTGAACCAGCAGCTCGAAGATGTCGAGCACGCGCGCCGCCGACTTCACCCCTTTAGCGGGCTCTTCAGATTGCTCGCTCACGAGTATGAAATCCTTTCACAAGTGCGAACAAAGTATAGCAGCGGCATTGCGGTGTGTCAAGCGTCTGTGCTATGCTGATAGCGATCGGGGTAGTGTCAAGACAGATGCTTCGTGGCCGAGGTGGATGGCAGGTCGAGGGTGTGCGGGCGCCGCTCAGCATGACAAGGGGCCGCTCAGCCCAGCGGCGGCGTGCGGTAGAGCAGCTGGCCGCGCACCCGGATCTCGACGTCGACGACATATGGGGCGATCGCTGCCAGATCGAGCGCCATGCCAAGCCCTGGCGCGTCCGGCAGATGGATGCGCCCGTCTGCATCTGGCAGCAGGTGATTCTGGGTAATACTGAGCGCCAGCTGGCGCGGCTCGACCGGGTACTCGCAGATGGCATCCGGCTGGCTGGCGGCGTATGGCTGGAGCGATGCGCTGAGCGCCAGATGTGAGGTGAAGGTGTGATTGACGTAGGTCACGCCGCTGGCCAGCGCCTGCTCTGCGACCCGCCGCGCGACCGAGATCCCGCCGATCCGGCCGGCGTCGATCTGGATGTAGCCAAGGTCGGCGTACTCCAGTAGTTGCTCGGCCATATGCAGTGTGTGGCAGCCCTCGCCGGCTGCCAGCCGCACCGGCCGCGCGCTGGCGGCGAGCCGCCGGTAAGCCCCGAGCGCCCCTGAGACGAACGGTTCCTCCAGCCATACGACGCGGCAGGCGCGCAGCGCATCCAGCCGGCGCTCGGCCGGTGCGATATCGTCCAGCCAGATAGTGCCGGCATCGATGAGCAGCACGCCATCGTCGCCAAGGCCCTCGCGCGCCGCGAACACCTGCGCCGCATCGTCCTCGGCGGTGCCGCGGCCGTATGGCCCCCAGCCGAACTTTGCAGCGCGGTAGCCGAGCGACCTGACGGCGCGCGCCTTTTCTAGGGTCTGCTGCGCGGTATCGCCAAACAGCTGCGAGGCGTATGGGAGCTTTGGCGTGGGGCGGGTATCGCCCAGCATGCGGTAGACTGGCTCGCCGCGACGCCGCCCGAGTAGATCCCACAGCGCGATATCGATCCCGGAGAGTGTGTGGTCGGCCTGGAGCAGGTCGAGGCTCTGGGCGCGCACCAGATCGCCGATCCGCGCGATGTCATCGGGACTATCGAGCTGCTGCCCGAGCACCGAGTCCCGCACCGGCTTGCACGCGCTGTGCGACATCGGGCAGACGAAACTGGCGATCGAGACCAGCGGCGAAGCTTCGCACTCGCCCCAGCCGACGTCTGCGCCGGACTGCACCCGCACCAGCAGCGCGTCCTGGCTGCCATCGCCGATGTCGAGCACTTCTGGCATCGACAGATAATAAAAATCGACCGCATCGATCCGCATTTGACATCTCGCTGTGCTACGCCGTACCATTTCGCGCCGGAGTATAGCATAGTTACTCGTGAACAACTGACGATGCCGTGGAAGCACGTTTTCATGCTGCTGCTGCGCAGCGGAGTTGTGCAGCAGCAAAAGAAGTGACAGCCGCGCTGCCACAGGCCAAGAAATGGGTGCGACCGCGCAAATCGGTTACTTCGAATGAGCTTGCACGAACGTCCGCTCAAACAACGCTGCTTGAAACCGCCAGAGGAGCGACCAATGTCTCACCCACCGCTCGATCTCTCCACCGATTCGCTGGCGTTTGTGCTGCGCACCGCCGGCGGGCTCGCGCTCGATCAGTACGGTCTGCCTGGTTTATCGTGGGCGCTGCCGACGTCTGCGCTGTTCGCGCTCGATGTGGATGGCGAGCGAATCGACGCGCGCTCCCCCGACCTGACAG
>JAYUUK010000263.1:0-12228 GCA_043754595.1 Roseiflexaceae bacterium
ACCACCTTTGGCGCATAGGCGTCGGCCGAGCCAGGGGCGCAGATCACCTGCCCCACACCCGCCGCCTCGGCGCTGCGCACCAGCGTCCCAAGGTTCCCAGGATCGTGGAGTGCGTCGAGCAGCAACGTCATCCCTGTGGCCGATGGCGCGATCTCCGGCCAGCGAAACAGCGCCACGACGCCCTGCGGGCTGCGAGTGTCGGCGGCGGCGGCGACGACGTGCTGGCTCGCCGGTTGGGCGATTCTGTCGGCGGTGAGGCGGCCGAGCAGGGCGCGGCCGGCGTCGCTGCCAAGCAGTTGCGGCTCATCGTAGAGCGCTGCGGCGAGGTGGCCGTCGCCTTCGAGCAGATCGGCGACGAGGCGGATCCCCTCGGCCACAAAAATCCGCTCGCTCCGGCGGGCCTTGCGGTCTGCCGTGAGCGAGCGGATTTGTTTGACGAGCGAGTTCGAGACGCTGGTGATCACGCCGCGCCGCGCACCTGATCCACGACGTTCGCAAAGCTCTGCGGGTCGCGCACAGCGAGGTCGGCGAGCATCTTGCGGTCGAGGTTGATCTCGGCGTGCTTCAGGCCGTTGATGAAGCGGCTGTAGGAGATGTTATTGAGCCGGCAGGCGGCGTTGATGCGGATGATCCACAGGCGGCGGAAATCGCGCTTCCGATTGCGACGGTCGCGGTACGCATACGAGAGCGCCTTCATCAGCGTCTGCCGCGCCACGGCGAAATGCCGCGACCGACTCCCCTGATATCCCTTCGCCTGGAGCAGCAGCTTGGTGTGGCGTTTGCGCGCCATTACACCACGTTTGACACGGGCCATTGTCGTTTCCTCTCTACGTTTTCAATAGAAGCGCCATCTCGGGCAGGCAACGTAGCGCCAGCCGCGGGCACCAGCAGAACCTAGCGGGCGTGCTTGCGGCCGTATGGGAGCGCGGTCCGCACCAGCAACTCATTGGCTGGATGGACAGGAGCCATACGATCGAGCTTTTGCAGCAACCGGGTGGCCTTGCGGCGGCGGAAGTGACCGCGCCGCCCCTGCGCGCGCATCAACTTGCCGCTGCCGGTGAATGTGAAGCGCTTTGAGGCGCTCTTGTGGGTCTTCATCTTTGGCATGATTATTCCTTCTCGTCCGGCTCGGCGCTCGCCGCCTGATCGCTGCCCGGCACAGCGCCGTCTGGCGCATCATCGAGCTCGTCATCATCGAGCTCGTCATCATCGAGCTCTCCATCATCGAGCTCGTCATCATCAAGGTCTTCGTCGTGAAGATCCTCGTCGTGAAGATCCTCGTCGACTGGCTCCGGCACCTTGACTGGGACTGGAGCGCCGCTCGCGGCCGCCGCCTGCTGCGCCTTGGCCGCAGCTTTGGCAGCGCGCGCAGCCTCGGCCTTCGCCTTAGCATTTGGCGCGAGCAGCAGCGAGAGCACGCGACCCTCCATCAGCGGGCGTTGCTCCACCGCAGCGATATCCCGCAGTACATCGGCGAGACCGTCCAGGATCTTCATGCCGATCTCTTGATGGAAGATCTCGCGGCCGCGGAAGCGCAGATTGAATTTGACCTTATCGCCATCGAGCAGAAAGCGCCGCGCCTGCTTGGCTTTGACATCGAGATCGTGATCGTCAGTTTTCGGCTCAAGCCGGATCTGCTTGATCTCGACCTGCTTCTGGTTTTTGCGCGCCTCACGCTCTTTTTTGGACTGCTCGTAGCGGAACTTGCCGTAGTCCATGATGCGGCACACGGGCGGCACAGCCGTCGGTGCGACCTCGACAAGATCCAGGCCACGCTCTTCCGCCATCGTCATCGCGTCACGCACTGAGATAACGCCGATCTGAACGCTGTTCTCGTCGATGAGGCGCACTTCTCTGGCGCGAATACGGTTATTGATACGAAGCCGGTCTCTGATTGCAGCGCTCCTCTGGATTCAATGCATAAACAAGACAATGCCGTCTCCCGCGGGAGCTCGGCGTTTAGATAGTATAGCAGCAGCGCTACGCTTCGTCAACCAGCCGACGGCGGCCGGCGAGCGTGATCAGATATGGGCACTCCGGCTCATCGTGCGCCAGTGCGGCGGGCGGGAGTTGGCCACGGCCCCAGAGCCAGTACGGGGCCATCACGGTCAGGCGATTGCCGCGCGCGCGGATCGTGCAGTCCAGCCGATCGCCAAACAGCAACGCCAGCGAGTCCACCGAGAAACGCCAGTAGTCGAGCGGGTCACGGTGGTACGGGAACGCGGCAGGCGCGGTAAGCAGCAGCACCCCGCCAGGTTTGAGGATGCGGCAGAGCTCTTCGGCCGCCAGGAACGGGTTTGGCACGTGCTCGAGCACCTGGGTACAGACGATCACATCGTAGCTGGCATCGGCGATCTGCGGGCAGCCCTGAATATCGCCGATTAGCGTGACCTGCGGGCCTGGCACCGGGTTGATGACATCGTAGCGCGCCACCGAATCGGGCGCGAACATGTGGCGGTAGCGCGGGTCGCCAAATTCCAAAAATGTGCCGTGGCACTGCGCCGCGTGGCCGCCGATGAACTGCTCAAGGTACAGCCGCCCCGGCGTGTCGGTCGGGCGGCTCTGCGGGTAGAGCCCCACGCGCCACAGCAGCCAGAGCGCGCCGGGGATCAGGCGTTTCAGTATCGCGGCGTAGAGCTGTTTCACGAAAAGCCTCATCATCAAGATGCTAAAACATCATCGCCTCGATGTAATGACATCAAATACTCGCGCCTAACGCGGCAATACCACATCGGCAAGTGAACGATGTCTATCTCCTCGGTTTGGCGACGGTTCACCGAGGCAAACTCGCGACGTTTGATCGCAACATTGCGCGCACAGCGGTACGGTGTGGCGAAGAGGCGATTGAGCTCATCTCGGACTAGGCTTCCACCAGCCAGGTCTCGATAAGACCCCAGTACCAGCCGAGCCGCCCCCAGGCGATGCCGGGCGCGTAGCGCGACGGTCGGCCCGCTCGCAGCGCATCGAGCATAGCGAGCGGCGGGGCACAGGCCAGCAGCGCGCCAGCGGCCCAGCGCGGCAGCCGATCCAGCGGCGACGCCAGCGTGCCACGGCTCAGGCGCTGGACGGCGCGGGTGGCCCGGCCGTAGCCGCGCAGGTGGCCCCAGACATCGCGCGCCGAGCTGCGGCTGTGCTGGTGGACGACCCGCGCGTCCGACGCGCACCACAGCGTCTCGCCGCGCGCACGCAGCGACAAGCTCAGCGCCAGATCCTCGCCGGCCGCGCCGCCGTAACGCTCGTCGAAGCCGCCCACCTCCCAAAACAGCGCGCGCGGCAGCAACAGGCACAGGCTCGGCAGCGCGGCGCGCGGTCCAGGCGCGGTCTCGGCCAGCGTGGCGGCAAACGATAGCAGATTATCACAGATGGTCCAGTACCCTGCCGCCACAGGCTGCACCACCCCGCCGCCGATGACTCGCTGGCCAGACGCGGCGCAGGCCAGCAGACGCGCGATCAGATCCGGCGCAGCCAGCGCGTCAGCGTCGATGAACAACAGCCACTCGCCGCCGGCGTGCCGCGCCCCAAGGTTGCGCGCCACGGCGGGGGCCAGCGACCGCTCTGGGCTGAGGTGGGTCACACGCGGCCCGAGCAGACCGTGGCGGTCCGGCCCGACGACGATCATCTCGGCGGGCAGCGTCGTCTGCGCCCACAGCGCGGCGACGACCTCGGCGATCAGCGGCGAGTGCAAGTTGGGGATGATAACCGAGATCATACGTGTATGTCCGCCAGTGCCGGGCAGTTTATCCACAGATAGCCACAGATGCCGGGCAGATGACCCGCGCATCTGCGCGCATCTCCGTGAATGCCAGACAACTCCATGGCTCTCCGTTCTCCGCTCTCCGTTCTCCGCTCTCCGTTCTCCACTCTTATGACAACCCGACGGTATTGCCATCGGCGTCGATGTCGATCTTCTCCGCGCCTGGATGGGTCGGCAGCCCCGGCATGGTCCGCATATCGCCGGCGAGCGGGTAGATGAAGCCGGCCCCGGCCGCCAGGCGGACCTCGCGTACCGGGAAGACGTAGTCGGCGGGCGCGCCGATCAGCTTGGGGTCGTGGCTGATCGAGAGATGGGTTTTGGCCATGCAAATCGGCAGGCCGCCGTAGCCCTGCTGCGTGAAGCGGGCGAGCTGACGCCGCGCCTCAGGGCTGTACTCGACGCTTGCGGCACCATAGATCTTGGTCGCCAACGTCTCGATCTTCTCGGTCAGCGGCGCATCGAGCGCGTAGAGCGGCGCGAAGTCGCCCGGCGCGTCACACGCCGCCATCACCGCCTCGGCCAGCTCGAGCCCGCCGCTCGCGCCCTCGCCGAAGACGAAGCTCTCGGCGACGCTGTGGGCACCGCCGGCCAGCGCCGCATCGCGCACCACCGCCAACTCCTCCGGGTGATCCTGCGGGAAGCGGTTGATCGCCACCACCACCGGGCGGCCGAACAGCCTGGCATTGGCGAGCTGCTTGACCAGATTGGCGCACCCAGCCGACACATCGTCCGGGCGATTCTCGTTTAAGCGCGGGTCGAGCGGCTTGCCGGCCACGATGGTGTAGCGGCCCGAGTGGGCCTTGAGCGCCCGCACCGTCGCCACCAGCACCACGGCGTCCGGCGTCAGCCCAGAGACGCGGCATTTGATATCGCAGAACTTCTCAAAGCCGATATCCGCGCCGAAGCCGCTCTCGGTGACGAGATACTCGCACGAACGAATGCCGATCAGGTCGGCCAGGACCGATGAGTTGCCGTGGGCAATATTGGCGAACGGGCCGCAGTGGACCAGCGCCGGACTACCCTCCAGCGTCTGGAGCAGGTTTGGCTTGATCGCCTCTTTGAGCAGCACAGTCATCGCCCCGGCCGCTCCGAGCATCTCGGCGGTCACGGGCGTCCCGTCGCGGGTCTGCGCCACCACGATCCGGCCGAGGCGGGCGCGCAGATCGTGGAGACCGGTGGCCAGCGCCAGCACTGCCATGACCTCGGAGGCGACGGTGATATCGAAGCCTGCCTCGCGCGGGCGGCCGTCCTCCTTCTTGCCGAGGCCGACGATGATCTTGCGCAGCGCGCGGTCCGAGATATCCATCACGCGCGGCCACGAGATGCTGTACGGGTCGATGCCGAGCGCGTTACCGTGGAACAGGTGGTTATCTACCATTGCGGCGAGCAGGTTGTGGGCGGCGCCGATGGCGTGGATATCGCCGGTGAGGTGCAGGTTGAACTGCTCCATCGGCAGCACCTGGCTGTAGCCGCCGCCGGCCGCGCCGCCCTTGATGCCGAACGTCGGCCCCATGCTCGGCTGGCGGATGCAGACCAGCGATCGCTTGCCGAGGCGAGCGAGCGCCTGGCCGAGCCCGATCGTCGTGGTGGTCTTACCCTCGCCGAGCGGGGTGGGCGTGATGGCGGTGACGACGATATAGCGGCCTTTCGGGCGATCAGCGATCCTGCTGAGCGCGCGCAGATCCACCTTGGCGACGGTCCGCCCATACGGCTCGATCTCGTCGTCTGGCAGGTCGAGCGCGGCGGCGATATCGGCGAGCGGCCGCAGCGTCGCGGCCTGGGCGATGGCGAGGTCTGATAGCATAGCGCTCCCTTTTTATCTATAGATAGGCAGTTTGTCCACAGATAAGCACAGATAACCACAGATGCCGCACATCCGGGCATATTGTCCGCCAATCTTCGCCAATCTCCGCGAATTGCCGGTCAATCGTCAATCGTCAATCGTCAATCGTCAATCGTCAATCGTCAATCGTCAATCGTCAATCGTCAATCGTCAATCGTCAATCGTCAATTGCCAAGTCTGGCAATGATACTATCGGCGTCATAGACGCAGCCGCCCCAGGTGCCGCCGCTGGCCTGGATGAGCGCCGCCCACAGCCGCGTATCGTCCGGCAGGTTCGGGTGGGCCGCGAGGTCGGCGCGGGGCGAGCGCGACGCCAGCAGCCGCGCGCCGTGCTCTGCGCCGAAGATGACATCGCCAGTACCGACGAGATCGATGCTGCCGCGCAGATTGACGCGGTCGACGACGATCTGGATCACATCGCCGTCCTCGATCCTGCCGAGCGGGCCGCCGGCGAGCGCCTCGGGGCCGATGTGGCCGATGCACGCGCCGGTGCTGACGCCGGAGAAGCGTGCGTCGGTGATCACCGCCACGTCTTTGCCCCAGCTGAGATGCTTGAGCGCCGACGTGACCTGGTAGGTCTCCTCCATGCCGGTGCCCATCGGCCCGCCGCAGATCAGCGCGATGATCTCGCCTGGTTGGATGCGGTCTGGGCCGTGGCTCTTGATGGCGGCCACGGCGGCGCGCTCGCGGGTGAAGACGCGGGCACGGCCGGTCTTGCGGTAGACGCCGTCTGCGTCCACCACCCGCGCGTCGATCGCGGTGCTCTTGATCACCGACCCCTCCGGCGCGAGGTTGCCGCGCGGAAAGGTGACGGTGCTCGTGAGCCCGCGCGCGCGCGCCTGGGGCGGTGCCATGATCACATCGTCTGGGCTGACGCCGTCGCGCTCGCGCAGCAGCTCGCGCAGCCGCATTCGCCGCTCGCTGGTCTCCCACCAGGCCAGCACATCGCCGAGCCGCTCGCCGGAGACCGTCAGCGCATCCTGGCGCAGCAGCCCGAGCGCGCGCAGGTGGAGCATCACCTCGGGGACGCCGCCGGCCAGAAACAGCTGGACCGTCACGTAGCCAGTGGGACCATTTGGCAGCACGTCCACCAGGCGCGGCACGCTGCGGTTGATGGCGATCCAGTCATCAATGGTTGGGCGCGGCAGGCCGGCGGCGTGGGCGATAGCCGGGATATGCAGCAACAGATTGGTGCTGCCTCCCATGGCGGCATGGACCGTCATCGCGTTATGCAGCGCGTCGGGCGTGAGGATCTGACGGGTAGTGAGTTTTTGCTCCTGCATCGCCACCAGCGCGCGGGCCGAGGCGCTGGCCAGGTTGAGCCAGATCGCCTGGCCAGACGGAGCGAGCGCGGCGTGCGGCAGCGTCAGCCCGAGCGCCTCGGCGACGGCCTGGGCGGTGGCGGCGGTGCCAAAGAACTGGCAGCCGCCTCCAGCGGTGGCGCAGGCGCGGCAGCCGAGTTCGGCGGCCTCCTGGATGGTAATCTCGCCGTGGGCGAAGCGCGCCCCGATCGTCTGGATTCGCCCGGCGTCCTCGCCATCCTCTGGCGGGAGAGTCACGCCGCCCGGCACCACGATCGTCGGCAGGTTTGGCGTGCCGGCTAGCGCCAGCATCATCGCCGGCAGCCCCTTATCGCAGGTGGCCACGCCGAGCACCCCCTGGCGGGTGGGCAGCGAGCGGATCAGCCGGCGGAAGACGATCGCGGCATCGTTGCGATACGGCAGGCTGTCCAGCATCCCGTCGGTGCCCTGCGAGCGGCCGTCGCACGGATCGGTGACGAAACCGGCGAACGGCATCGCCCCTAGCGCGCGCAGCTGCTCTGCGGCTGCACGCACCTGGAGCCCGATCTCCCAGTGGCCGGTGTGGTACCCGAGCGCGATCGGCGTCCCATCGGCGGCGCGCACCCCGCCCTGCGTGCTCAGCAGCAGAAACTGACGCTGTAGCACATCGCCAGGGCTCCAACCCATGCCGACGTTCTGGCTGAGCGCGAAGAGATCGCCACTCGGGCTGTTGAGCAGCATCTCCTCGGTGAGCGGCAGGCTGCCCGCCGGGCCGCGCGCCTTGGTCAGGATATCGTAGAGCGCGTCATCGTCCGATCCGACAAGCTGGTCCAGGTGGCTCGTTGGCATAGAGGTGCCCCTTCTTTGCTATGCTCCCGAATAGAACCGGCAACAGCGGACATGCTGGAGGACTCGTATAATAAGACCGGCCACATGCATAATATTACCTGCGAGCTATCGCCTATGCAGCTACCTCCGCAGTCCCCCGCCAAGCCACGCTTCGCTCCAACCGCGCGGCTGCGCACGATCTGGGCGACCATCGTGACCAGCCGGACCGCCGACCCGGTGCGCCAGACGTTCAACCGCGCGCTCGTCCCAGTTCTACTGATCTTCGCGCTGCTCAGCCTCGCCGCCATCCCATTTCAGCGCACACCAATCGACCGGGCCATCGGTGTATTGTATGTGATCTCGCTCGGCGCGGCGTTCTGGCTGAATCGTCGCGGCTCGGCTATGGGCAGCGTGCTGATGAGCGTCACGACGTTGGTGGCGATCCTCGCCCAGCTCCCGATCGCGCTTGGCGGCGCGCAGACGCAAGCGAACGGCACGCCAGCCGAGCTGTTCATCCCGATTGCGCTCGCCACGCTGTTCGTCGGGCCGCGCGCCGCGCCACCGATCTATCTGCTGACGCTCGTCGGCGTCGGCGTCGTCAGCAGCGCGGCCGGGGCAGCCGCGACCCTAACCGCCGCCCGGCTGCTGATAGCCGGCACCACGCTTGGCGCATTCACCGCCCTGATCGCCTTTGGATCGTACCACCTGGCTGACGCGCTGCGGCGCTCAGCCGAGGTCAACGCCCAGCTCGAACGGCGAGTGACCGAGCGAACCGCCGAGCTCGAGCGCACCAACGCCCAGATCTTCCAGATCGCCGAGCGGCGGGCGCAGGAGGTGAGCGAGGTGGTCCACGATGCGCGCAATCAGCTCGGGCAGATCCGCGCCGCAAGCGATATGCTGCTGTTCGATGCCGAGGACGCTGGGATCGATGTGGCCCAGCTCGATGCCGGGCGGGCGACGATCGAGCGCGCGCTCGGGGCGCAGCGCGAGCTGTTCGACGCCATGCTCGAGGCCGCGCTGCTCAGCGCCGGCACGCTCGCCATCCAGCGCGACCCGCTGGAGATCAACACGCTGATCGAGCTCGCCGCCGCCAGCGATCGGCCGCGCTACGATCGCTACGGCTGCGAGCTGACGGTCGCCCTCGCCAGCGAACCGGTCTGGGTGCTCGGCGATCAGCGGCGGATCGTGCGCGTGGTGCAGAACGTGTTGCTCAACGCGCTGCACTATACCATCGCCTACCGGCAGCACGGCGGGCGAGTCGCCATCGCCGTCGCCATTGCCGAGCAGCGCGCGGTGATCTCGGTGACGGACAACGGCTGCGGCATCGCTGCGCCGGAGCTCGAGCGGCTCGGCGAGCGCTTCGTCCGGATCATCAGCGGCGGCCAGGTGCCTGAGGGGTTTGGCATCGGGCTGCGCTCGAGCATCAGGGTCATCGGGCTCCACGGCGGCAGCTTCCGCATGGTCTCGGGCGGGCTCGGCTGCGGCACCGGCGTCGAGATCGCGCTGCCGCTTTTGCAACCTGCCCGCAACCCGCTATAATAGCAGTACGTCCGAGCGTACGCGTCTGGTGCTCGGCGGCACACCTGTGGCGCCGCCGCCAGCCGACGACGGCGCGAGAGGAATGGTTATGTCGTTTTTTAAACGCTTGTTTGGCCGCGGCCAGGACGCGCCGCGCACTGAGGAAGAGGCGCAGCAGGAAGAGCGCAAGATCGAGAGCGCAACGGCCAAAGCGCGCGGCGGCCTCTTCGGCCAGATCTCCGAGCTATTCGCCAGCGGCGAGCCGATCACCGATGAGCTGTGGGAGGATCTTGAGGCGCTGCTGATTCAGGCCGACGTCGGCGTCGAGACCACGCTCTACCTCGTCAACCGCACCAAGGACCGCTGCACCCGCAATAATGTCAGGCGGGCCGATGAGGCGCGCGATATGCTCAAGGCCGAGATGGTGCGCGTGCTCCAGGATCAGATCCCCGACGCCCCACCATCGGCGGCGACGCCATACGTGATCCTGGTCGTCGGCGTCAACGGCGCTGGCAAGACGACGCTGATCGCCAAGCTGGCCAACCGCTACAAGCTGGTGGGGAAGAAGGTGCTGCTGGCCGCCGGCGATACATTTCGCGCCGCCGCCACCGAGCAGCTCGAAGCCTGGGCGGCGCGCGCCGATGTCCCGGTGATCACCAAGGGCCAGGGCGCCGACCCAGGCGCGGTGGTCTTCGACGCGGTGGACGCTGCGCTGGCGCAGGGCGTCGATGTGCTCATCATCGACACCGCCGGCCGGCTGCACGCCAAGATCAACCTGATGAGAGAGCTGGAGAAGCTGCGCAATATCATCAGGAGGCGCATCCCGGATGCGCCGCACGAGGTGCTGCTGGTGATCGACGCGACCACCGGCCAGAACGGCGTGCTCCAGGCCAAATCGTTTCTGCAGTCCGTCGATGTGACCGATGTGGCGGTTACCAAAATGGATGGCACGGCCAAGGGCGGGATCGCATTCGCCATCGCGCAGGATATCTCGCGCCCCATCCGCTACATCGGCACCGGCGAGCAGATGACCGACCTGGCGATGTTCGACTCGCAGCGCTTCGTCGAATCGCTGTTCGCCTAGAAAAGAGCGCTATGAACATGGAATTCGCCCCTTGCCCGGTCTGCAAGCAGAAGCTCGGCATCCAGGGCTACGTCCTGACCGGCACCGAGCTGGTCTGCGCCAACCCGCGCTGCGGCACCTCGATCCGCATCGACACCCGCCGCCCGCTCAAGCTCAGCATCGTGCCGATCGAGCAGACCTACAATGCCGACAGTCGCCCCGAATCGTATGGGTAGGCGCGCGCTGCTGCGCATCGGTCTGCCGCTGTTGTGCGCGCTCGCGCTGAGCGGCTGCCTGCTCAGCTCAGGCGAGCGCCGCTCGAGCGACCTCGGGCCAAGCAGCGGCAACGAGGCCGTCTCGTTCATCGGGGCCGAGGGCGAGCAGACCTACACGCTCAAGGTAGCCGGCGGCGAGCTCCAGGTGATCGCGATCGTGGCCGCCAGCTCGGGCGAGCTGCGGCTCGATGTGCTGGACGCCGACGGCGCGGTGGCACTCACCGTGCAGAGCCGCCCGGATGAGCAGGTCACCCGCTCCGGCACGGTGCGCGTCAGCGATGCGAGCGGGCTGCGCTACCGGATGGTGGCGCGCAGCGCGCGCAACGGTGCCTACCAGGTGCTCTATCAGCAGCAGGAGCCATGACAGCCAACCACGAGACAATCCTCCGCACCGCCCATGACCAGCAGGTCGAGTTCATCAGCCTGCAGTTCACCGATATCGTCGGCGGCGTCAAGAATGTGACCATCCCGATCGCCGAGCTGCCAGACTGCCTCGACCACGGCATCTGGTTCGATGGCTCGGCGATCGAGGGCATGGCGCGGGTGGCCGAGAGCGATATGTACCTAGTGCCGGATCTCACCACGTTTGCGATCATCCCGTGGGACAGCAACGCCGGGTTCAATACCGCTAGGCTGATCTGCGATGTTCACACCCCAGACGGGCGGCCGTTCGCCGGCGACCCGCGCCACGTGCTGCGCCGCGCGATCGACGATGCGGCGCGCGCCGGGTTCGTCTACCAGGCGAGCCCCGAGATGGAGTTCTTCCTGTTTCGCACCGACGACGCCGGCCGGCCGCAGCTCGTGCCACACGATATTGGCGGCTACTTCGACGCCACGACCGACGCCGCCACCCACGTCCGCCGGCGGATGATCCGCGCGCTCGCGGCGTTCGGCATCGAGGTCGAGGCGACCCACCACGAGGTCGCGCTCGGGCAGCACGAGATCGACCTGCGCTATGGCCCCGCCATGCCGATCGCCGACCAGATGGTGACGTTTCGCTTCGCGCTCAAGGCGATCGCGCAGCAGCTCGGGCTGTACGCCACGTTCATGCCCAAGCCTATAGCCGGCATCAACGGCAATGGCATGCACGTCCACCAGAGCCTGGTGAGCGCCACGACCGGCGAGAGCCTCTTCTTCGATGCCAATGACCGCTATCAACTCTCCAAAACCGCACGGCATTTCATCGCTGGGCTGCTGACCCACGCCAAAGGGATGACCGCCATCCTGGCGCCGCTGGTCAACTCCTACAAGCGGCTGGTCCCCGGTTATGAGGCGCCGGTCTACTTGACCTGGGGTCAGATGAACCGCGCCGCGCTGGTACGGGTGCCGCGCGTCAACCCGCGCCGCCCGCAGAGCACCCGCATCGAACTACGCTGCCCCGACCCGGCGTGTAACCCGTACCTGGCGCTGGCGGTGATGCTGAGCGCCGGCCTCGACGGCATCAGGCGCGAGCTGACGCTGCCCAACCCTGTCGAGGAAGACCTGTTTCAAGCCGACCCGCGCACCCGTCAGTTCGACTATCTGCCGAGCTCGTTGGGGGCAGCGCTCGTCGAGCTCCAGCGCGACGAGCTGATCGGCGCGACGCTCGGGCCGCACGTGCTGGAGCGCTTCGTCGAGGCCAAGACTCGCGAGTGGGACGACTACTCAGCGTCGGTCAGCCAGTGGGA
>JAYUUK010000264.1:0-12209 GCA_043754595.1 Roseiflexaceae bacterium
TTGCGGGCAGCATGCAACAATACCTATCTCGAAAAAGTGCTCTGCCAACAAAAAGGCCAGAATACTTGAATATTTATATTTCAAGTGCAATAGCCCTGCCTCACGACGTGTTACATTGACCGGCTCAGCCCCTGGGCGCGGTACAACTGGGCCTGGTGTTGGTGTTGGCGATCGTGTTCCGGTCGGCGTTGGCGTTGGTGTGCCTCGCGGTCGTGGCGATGGCGTGTCGTGACAATAATCATCGCCCTGTCCCGCCTCGGCGCACCATCCGGTCGGATCGGTGTTGGACACGGGGTTGGCATAGCCGTACTGATACGGGTTAAAGCTATACGGCGTCTGATCGTCACCTGCGTAGGGATCGCGGCTGACGAAGCCGGCGCGGGAGGGAGTGTACCACCGTGCGCGAAGGTAGGTCAGCCCGCCACGTTCCAGCTCGCCGGTGAAGCCAAACAGGGTGAGCGCGCCACTGCCGCTCTGCACGCCGCCCCAAGCGTTGTACAGCACCGGCGCGCTCGCCACGGCGCTGTCGCGCGTCGTGCGCCGCACGCTCCCGAGCCCGTCCGCATGCTACCACGTGCGCGTCCCCATGCCGCTCAGTTCCACCAGCCGGTCCTGGCCGTAGACGTAGCTCACGCCGCTGGACAGGAGGATCTGGGTGAGCGGCGCGGCGAGGTCCTGGGCGAAGCGCCGGGTGCCGGTGCCGGTCTGCTGGCTGATCAGCACCCCGTCGCCATTGGAACTGTAGGTGGTCGTCCCCTGGGTCGTCAGTCGGTTCAGGGCGTCGTAAGTCATGCTCGTCGCGCCGTCGGTCAGCACGTTGCCCACCAGGTCGTAGGTCAGGTCCGAGCGCTGGTTGGCGGCGTTGAACGTCACGCCCGACGCCTGGCGATTGCCGGCTTTGTCGTAGCTGTAGGTGGTGGTCGTCGTGACGGTGGTGGTCTCGGCCACGCTGGTCAGCCGATCCACGCCGTCGTAGCCATAGCCGATCGTCCGCGTCGGCGCGCCGCTCGCCAGCCCCGGCAGGACGCCCGTGTCCAGCACCACATCGTCGAGCGTCAGCGGCACGAGCACGCCGGTAGCCGGGGTGCCGATGACCAGGCTGGTGACCTGGCTGGGGATGGTGACGGCGGTGGCGTTGACGAAGCGGTGGCTGGTGGTCCAGGCGGTATCGACTGGCGCGAGCCAGCCTTCCAGGATGCCGTTGGCCCCGCTGGTGCTCTTGGTATAGCGCAGCCCAAGGCGGTAGACCGTGCCGACGGTCAGCGCGGTCGAGAGGCCGTAGCCCGCCCCGCTCTGCCGGACTTCGATCTGGCGATTGGTCTTGACGGTCAGGGTGGCGAGCGTGGTGCCGCCGTTGCGTAGGCGCAGCAGCTCGCCCGAGGCGGTGGGCGTGGCGTCGAGGCGAACGAGGAGCGCGACGTACAACTGATCGGTAGCCGTGGTATTCTGAACGATGCCGCTGGTGGCCACTCCGGCGGTGCGCAGCGATGTCCCACCGCTCAGGGGCGTGGCGGTATCGAGCTGCATTGTGCCGAGCGTGCTGTCGCCGCCGCTGGTGCCGTCAAGTAACGTGCCAGCCTCGAAGCTCAGCGTTTTGCGCCAGGTGGTGCTGGTAGATGGTGCCACATCGGGCAGGCGATCGTCGTCACCGTCCCCTGCGCCGCAAAGGTCAGCACGGTCCCATCGCGCAGCGTGAGCGTGTAGCCGCCGCTGGCCGTCAGTGTCCCATCTTTTGCGATGATGCGTGCAGCGTGAGTGCGAGATGCGGGCCGTATACATAAACCGATGCCGCATCGCAATGCGAAATGCAACTGGTTACGGAACGGATTGTAGTCGGCCGGAGATGACAAAATTGTCATTTTCGACGTGTGACGTGCTCGCGATTCGGAGACGCCGATGACGCCTGCTACGTCGCGAGCCTGACGGCTTCCTGTCGGAGCGCTGCGGTATATGCCTTGAACGATCTATGCGCAGCCGACGGGCATCGGCTGCGCTGGCGCGCTCACTCAGGTGTTCGTCCGCGCGGCATATGTCACGCGCGCCACCGGCGGTATGTACTGGCTGAGGTCCTCTTCGGCGAGCAGTACAGTGCGCCCGAGCTCGGCCGAGCGGTACAGTGCCATCAGCATCTCCACCACCGCGACGCCATCGGCGAAGGTCTCGCTCGGAGTCACGCCCTTGCGGAAGCACTCGACCATGTGGCGATTCTCGTCGGTGTAGCCATAGATCCCGGCTTCGTCCTCCAGCACCGGCATCAAGCCGAGCTCGGCGTTCTGCTTCTCCACCAGATCATCGCCGCCGCCGCCGCGCAGGTTGCGCGAGAGGAAGACCTTGAGCTCGGTGTTGAGCGTGGAGAGTTCCATGGCGTACTCCGGCCCGAGCAACTCGATCTGGATGCGCAGCCCCGGGCCGACGTAGGCCCACGATGTGCTACACTCGATGATCAGCTCATTGCCGGTCGCGTCCTCCAGCACTAGGGTGCCGCGGGCGAAGTCCTCGGCCGGGCGGCGGGCGTAGTCGACCTCGTCACCCATCATGGCGCGCAGCTGGCTGGCGTACTCGGGGCGGGTCCACTTCAGGTTGGCGACGGTAGCGCTAGCGCTTTTGAGCGTCAGGCTGCTGCGCTCCGCTCCCGGCTCGGTGAGCAGAAAGCGCGCCACTTCGACGCTATGGCACATCATATCGGAGAGCACGCCGCCGCCCTGGCGCTGGCCCTGCCAGAACCACGGCTTGTGCGGGCCGGAGTGCTCCTCGGAGGCGCGGGCGAGGTACGGCCGGCCGCCGTCAGGCACGCCGCGGCGCCAGATGATCTCCTTGCCGCGCCGCACCGCCGTCGAGTAGACCTGGTTTTCCAAGTAACCGTGGATGAGCCCGGCCTCCTCGGCGAGCGTGAGCATGGCGCGGGCCTCGGCGAGGTTGCGCGCCAGCGGCTTCTCGCAGGCGACGGCCCGCAGACAGCCGCGCCCGGCCTTGACCACATCGCGGATGGTCTGCATCGCGGCGACGCGGGTATCGTTGGGGCCCATGATCCAAATCGCGTCCACCTCCCCCGATGCGGCCATGGTCTCCAGCGTCTCGTAGGCCACGCACGGCCCGAGGTCGAGCTCGTTGGCTTTTGTGGCGAGCGCCTCGCGGTTGGCGGGCGTCGGGCTGGTGACGCCGGTCACCACGGCGTTGCGCACGCCGATCAGTGCCTGAAGGTGGAACTGGGCGATGAAGCCGCTGCCGAGCATGCCGATACGGAGTGGCTCTGCCATTGGGATGATCCTTTTGATGTGGGCAGGCGCTTCGGCCTGCGCTTGGCTCATTCGCCTGGGGCGATCGTAGGCGCTCGGCCCCTTCGAACCCCAAACGGGCGTCGACATGTACGCGCCCGTCTGCCACGCCCTGAACTGTACGTGCCGGACGCAGCGTGCTGCGTCCCTACGCCGGGCATTTGCCTGTGCCATGTGGGGCAATGCGGACGACACCGCAAGCTGCGTCCCTACGCCGGACGTGGCGCTACCCACCGAGCTCAAGGATCGCGCGCACCGCATCGCGCACGTTCGGCACGATCAAATCGGCCGGGGCGGTGGGGAGTGCGCCGAGCTCGTCCACCAAGATCGTCGCCATGCCGAGCGCGCGAGCGGTAGCCAGATTGCGCAGCGAGTCCTCGATTATCAGCGCGTCGCTCGGCTGCGCCCCGAGGTCGGCGAGGACCGCGTGGTAGAACGCCGGCTCCGGCTTTGGCGCAAGCTTGGCGAAGCGGATGTCGTAGATCTGCGGAAAGTGGTGGGCGATGCCGAGCCGTCCGAGCACAGCGCGCGCCCACTCGATAGTGCCGTTGGTGAAGATCGCCTTGCGCATGGGCAGCAGGCCGATCAGCCGATCGAGCTCGGGGTCCGGCGCGATCAGCGCGTCCACCGGCAGATCGTGGACATCGCACAGGTAGTCCTCGGTGTCGATCTGCTGCTCGCGCATCAGCCCGGCGAGCGTGGTGCCGTAGCTGGCGTAGTAGCCGTCGCGCAGCGCCCGCGCCGTCGCCTCGTCTGTGCCGGTGACGCGAGCGACGTAGCGCTGCATGCGCTCCTCCATCGCCGCGCTGACCCCCGATGAGGCCGGATAGAGGGTGTTATCCAGGTCGAACAGAATCAGCGAAGGGGGCATCGAGACCATCCTTGGCAAATGCCCTGGCAAACGCCCTGGCAACGATCCGTGCCACACGGTTCATAGAGGTCTAAGCTTGCGGCCAGAGCGAGCGTGCTATACTTTCCAAAGCAGACGAAAGGGACGAATTGTGCCGCTACGCCGCCGTTTAACATTGATCTACGCCAGCTTCTTCGCTATTGCGCTCCTCGTGCTCGATCTCGCGCTGTACGGGACGGTGGACCGCGTGCTCCACGGCGCGATCGACAATGAGATCGCCCTCGGCGCCAAAATCGTTCAGCAGGGCTTCAGCGACAGCAATAAAACCCTGACCCGCTACTTCAACGATCAGGGCAGCGTCTTCGTCATCAAAGGGCCAACCGTCGGCGGCTTCGATGGGACGAACCTCATGGTCCAGGTGTTCGACCGCACCAGCAACGAGGTGGTCCACTCGCCGAATGTGCCTGACGGGCTGCCGATCAGTTCGCCGGATCTGGCGATCGCCATGCAGGGCGGGACGGTGATCACGACGTTCACGCTGCAGAGCGCGCAGATGCGTGAGCTCTACTTCCCGCTGCTGCTGCAGAACCCCGTCACCCACGAGTACGAGGTGGTCGGCGCGGTGCGGATCGTGCGCTCGCTCGAGGAGACGCGCCGTGCGCTCGGGATCTTCGCCATCGCGCTGATCTCCGGCTCGCTGGTGGCGCTGGTGGCGGCCGGCCTGGGCGGCTGGTGGCTCACCCGCGCGGTGTTCCGCCCGATCGACCAGATTGGAGCCACCGCTCGCAGCATCGTCCGCGCCGAGGATCTCAGCCTGCGCATCCCACTGCCGACCGCGCAGGACGAGCTGCAGCGCCTCACAATCACTATTAACGAGATGCTCTCGCGCATGGATGTGGTGTTCAGCGATCAGCGGCGCTTCATCGCCGATGTCTCGCACGAGCTGCGCACCCCGCTGGCCGCCATGCAGGGCAACCTTGAGGTCCTTGGCCGCGGGCTGGAGCGCAATCCGGCCGGCCTCGACCCGCAGCTGCTCCAGGAGTCGATCGTCGATATGCGGCGCGAGACGGCGCGGCTGATCCGCATGACCAACGACCTGCTGCTGCTGGCCCGCAGCGATAGCGGTTTTGAGATCCAGCGCGCGCCGGTCGAGCTCGACACGCTGCTGCTCGAAGTTCACCGCGAGCTCCGGCCGCTCGCCAACGGGGTGCAGCTCCAGATCGGCCACGAGGATCAGGCGGTTGTCAACGGCGACCGCGACCGGATCAAGCAGGCGCTGCTCAACCTCGGCATCAATGCGATCCAGCACACCGCGCAGGGTGGTAGCGTCACGCTCGGGCTCGATGTGACCGACGACCTGGCGGCGCTGACAGTCAGCGACAGCGGGGTGGGGATCGCCGCAGCCGATCTGCCGCACATTTTTGACCGCTTCTTCCGCGTCGATCCGGCGCGCAACCACAACCGCGGCGGCTCGGGGCTCGGGCTCGCGATCGTGCGCTGGGTGGCCGAGGCCCACGGCGGGCAGATCTCGGTCCACAGCCAGCTCGGCGTCGGCACGACGTTCACGCTGCGGCTGCCGCTGGAGCGCGCCGCCGAACCCGTGGTATAGTGCGATCATGCAGATCCTGACGGTCAGCGATGAGATCGTCCCATCGGTATACAGCCTCAATATCAGGCAGCGCTTCGCCGGCGTCGAGCTGCTACTTAGCTGCGGCGATCTACCGTACTACTACCTGGAGTTCGCCGTCTCCACGCTCAACGTGCCGTGCTACTATGTGTTTGGCAACCACGATACCGTGGAGATCAGCGATAGCGGCGAGGAGCTGCGCGCGCCGCGCGGCTGCATCTCGCTGGAGGGTCGCTGCGACCACTACGGCGGGCTGTTGCTGGCCGGGCTCGGTGGCTGCGTGCGCTATAATCGCGACGACGGGCCACAATACACCGAACGCGAGATGGCGCTGCGCGTACTCAGGCTCGCGCCGCAGCTGTTCTTCAACCGCCGACGCTACGGCCGCTACCTCGATGTGATGCTGGCGCACTCACCGCCGCAGGGCATCCACGATATGCCGCAGGGAGCGCACCGCGGCTTCGTTGCGCTCAGACGGCTAATCGAGCGCTTTGCGCCGCGCTATTTCATCCACGGCCACGTCCACCGTACGTATAACGCCACCGCCGCCGCCGAGACGCAGCACGGCACGACGCTCGTGCTCAACACCGCTGGCTACCGAACACTTATTATCACACCATGAGCGACGTCAATCAGTGGGCAAAACGTCAGTCGGAGTACGAGTTCGAGCAGGTGCGGCGGCAGCAGATGGTCGCATCGCTTGTGGCGACGCTGCGCCGCACGCCGCAAGATCTCATCTCATTGGAGGAAGTGCGTGCGCGGATCAATGTGCGCGGCAGCCGCTACCTCGGGCATCAGGTGGTCGAGGTGGCGCGGATCGTCGGCAGCGAGGGGCGCTACAGCGATTTTGACCGCAACTTCCTCCCGCGCTCGGATACGATGCGCGGCCGCTGGGCCAACATCCACCGGGCGTCGGTCGAGCAGATCGACCTGCCGCCGATCGACTTGTACAAGATCGACGAGGTCTACTTCGTGCGCGACGGCAACCATCGGGTTTCGGTGGCGCGGCGCAATGGGGCCGGCTATATCGATGGCTTCGTCACCGAGTTGCTCGTCGATGTCCCGCTCGATGCCCGGCTAGATGAGCGAGCGCTGCTACTCAAAGAGGAGTATAGCGACTTCCTGATCTGGACCGACCTCAAGCTGCTGCGGCCGCAGCAGCGGATCGAGTTCAGCGAGCTCGGCGGCTACCTCGACTTAGTCAAGCACATCAATGCGCACCGCTACTATATGGGCAACGAGCAGGGCCGCGATATCAGCGGCGCCGAGGCGGTGGCCGACTGGTACGACCGGGTGTACACCCCGGTGGTGGCGGCGATCCGGCAGCACGGCGCGCTCGCCACCTTCCCCGGCCGCACCGAGGGCGACCTCTACCGCTGGATCATGGACTATCGCTGGTACGCCCGCGAGCGCACCGGCCATGAGCTCGAACCGGCCGCCGCGGCGGCCGAGTACGCTAGGCTGTTTGGGCGGCACAGCCTCTTCGGCGCGCTAGACCACGCGCTGCGCGAGATTCTGGCCGTTGGCCGTGGGCAGAAAGCGCCTTGACAGCGGTGAAACATCCGTGCTACAATACATGCGAACATATGAGCATGTACGTAGAAGGGACGCGATCATGATCGGGCGAAATCGAGTGCGGCAGATCCAGGATGCGATGACCATCCAGTGGGCCAACGGCAAGAGCGAGGCGCGGCTGACGCCGGGGAGCGGGCGGTTTATCTCGCACGTGGGGTTCTTCGCCGAAGTTGGCAGGGACTCGACGTTCGATCAGGCGATGGCCGACGCCGGCGTCACGGAGATGGAGATCCGCCACCCACGGCCGGGGGCTGCCGCCGAGATCGTGCGCCACTGGAACCTTGGCGAGACGGTGCGCTTCTTTCCAGTCACCAGCGGCCCAGTCGCCCCGACGGTCGCCGAGAGCCTCTCGGCGCGCAACCAGAGCGCCACGGTCGAGGCCGGCATCGGCGTGCGCTGGGGTCGCGGTGAGGGCGAACGCTCCAAGCTGGCGATCCGCGGCTACTTGCTGATCGGCGACGGGGCGAGCGCGGTGCTGTGCCCCGGTATGGCGCAGTTCTCGGCGCGCTCGCGCATGACTGACGAGCTGCTGGCCGCGCTGATCGACCACGTGCGGGTCTGTGAGATCGGCGACAGCCTGGTGGACCGCGCCAAGCACCCCGAAGTGGTACAGTGCCACGAGCTGGCGCTGCCGCTCGGCGCCGGCAAGGAAGAGGCCTGGGGCAAAGGCGAGACCACGACGGTGGTCCCATTCGTCAGCCGCCATCCGCAGGCAGTGGATCTGCCGTATCTGCGCGGCATCTGGCGGCCCGAGGCGATCGCCGAGCAGGCACTGCGCGACTGGCCGGATATTCAGACCTGGGCGCACGATTTCAGCTACGCCTCAGCGCAGCCGGTAGAGGAGCAGCCAGCCGCCGAGGAGCAGGCTAGCCCGAACGGCCGGGTCTACGCCGACGCGCTGTAGCCCGAGCATCTGCAAAAACACACGCACGGCGCGGCACATACCGCGCCACGCGTGTGCTCCCTACTGACCTCATCGCTTCGCTCCAGCCGACGATGCTGACCATCCCTGCGGGTCGCGCGCCCAGGACTCGACGAGCTCGCGCTGCTCGGCGGCGAGCGCCCCGGCGGCGATGGCGGCGTCAAGCACCACATCGAGCGTGGTCAGCGTCTCCATCGGCAGGTCGGCACTCGCGAAGCGCGCGGCGGTAGCACCCCAGCCCCAGCCGAAGATCCCAAAACAGGCCAGTAGCTCGGCACTATCGGCCCGCAGCGCCGCCGCCGCCGCCAGCGCGCTCTCGCCGGTGCTGATCGTATCCTCTAGCAACACCACCCGCCGCCCATCGACGCTCGCCCCCTCGATCTGCCGACCGCGCCCGTGGCCCTTGGACACGCCGCGCACATAAGCCATCGGCAGCCCGGCGCGCTCGGCGGCCCACGCCGCCCACGGGATACCGGCGGTGGCGGTGCCGACGACGACCTCAGCGCCGGCGCAGCGCGCGGCGAACGCATCGCCGATCAGCGTGCGCGCCGCCACATCGCCGATCAGCAGCCGGTTATCGCAGTAGATCGGCGAGCGGATGCCTGATGCGAAGGTGAACGGGCTGTCTGGCTGAAACAGCACTGCGCGAGCGCTGAGCAGCGCGACGGCGATCTCGTGGGCGACGGTCATGGCTAGCTCCTCATATGTGACAAAGCAAGTATAGCATCGCGCTCGTGCGGCGCAGGCGTTCAGGCGGCGCGCAGCCCGGCGATATATGTCGTTAGCAGCCGATCGAAGCTCGCGTCGCGGTCGAGCGGCATGCCGAAGCCGCCAGCGGCCTCCAGCGCGACGAACCCGTGGAGCAGGCTGCGCAGCCCGCGCACCACGTGGAGCGAATCGTCTCCCAGCGCGAGCGGCGCGAGCACTCGCAGCAACAGATCGATGAGCAGCTGCGCTGATGCGAGCTGATCGGGGTCGTCGGCATCGGCGCGCAACGTGGCGGCGTAGCGACCAGGGCATTCGTGGGCGAAGCTGCGGTAGGCGTGGCCGATGGCGCCGAGCGCCTCGGGGCCGGCGCGCCCCACCGCCGCTCGCTGGAGCGCCGCGTACAGCTCGCGCAGCCCGAGCGCCGCCACCTCCTGCCGCAGCTCGGCGAGCCCGCCGATATGATTGTAGAGCGATGGGATGCGGATGCCGAAGTGATCGGCGAGTTGCGTCAGCGTGATCGCCTCGATCGCGCCTGAGGTGTCCGCAAGCGCGGCGGCGGCGGCCACCACCGCCGCCCGATCCAACCCTCTAACCCGCGGCATGATTCTCTTCCTCGCCGAAGTTGCGCGCCGCCCGCGCGATCGCCGCATCGAGCGCCGCTAGCGGTCGCTCGATCACCGGGCCGTGACCGACCGCCAGCCGCGATGATTCGCGCGCGCGCAGCGCGCGCGCGCTGGCTAGCGCCGTCTGCCGATGCCAGACGGTTAACGGCCCGAGCGGGAAGCTCCAACGCAGATCGCCGGCCACCGTCGGCCCGCCCTGGGTCATCAGCGCGTCCCCCGCGATCAACGAGCCATCGCGGGTGTCCAGGTAGGCGGTGTGCCCCGGCGTGTGGCCGGGGGTGGCGATGGCTTCGAGCGAGCCGATACGCTCGCCGGCCAGGATCGTGCGGCTCGGGCGCGTGGTGCAGTCTGTGAACCCGCCGCGAAGTTTGCCGATAGTCTCGTCTCGGTCAAGACGTTTGTCGCCAGTCAGGAAGCGCGCCTCGCGCGCAGGCACGATCACCTCGGCTGCTGGCAGCGCGGTATGAAGTGCGTCGAGCGAGCCGACATGGTCCATGTGGGCGTGGGTCAGCACGATCCGCACGATCGGCGCGCCGATCGCGGCGGCGGCCGCCAGGATCGCCGGCGCACTGTCTGGCAGGTTGCAGTCGATGAGCGTCAGGCCATCGTCCTCGCGCACGAGATAGGCGCTGACCGGGAAGACATGCGGGTAGCGTGTGAGCTGGGTGAGGTGGGCGCCGAAAGATAAGATTCGCATCGCGGTGGCTCCTTAAAATAAACTATTTAGTTTATATACTAATTAGTTTAGTTTGTCAAGCGCGCTTTTGTGCCACGGCATGATGCGGCGGATGACGAGCTGAGGGAATGATGTGCATCTGATCGCGCGACCGCTGCCATCGGTAAATCTAGAGCGCGGCGCGCGGCGCTATGCCAGAGCCCATACCATACCGGTCGACGCGGATGTGGGCGGCTGCTACTCGGCCGCCAGCATTGTGATGCGTTGGGTCAACTCATCGATCGTCTCGGCTTCGAGGATGGCCAGCATCAACGGTGCGATGTCGAGTCGTTCGATAAGCGAAGTGAGACGCTCATCGACCTGTGGTGGATGTGCCCCAAACTTCGCCTCGATCGCCGTCACCAGCGTCTTTTTGACGCCGACGCGCTCGCCCTTTTCGATGCCGATGCGCTCGCCCTTTTCGATGCCGATGCGCTCGGCAGTAGTGATATACGTCATCTGTCGCTCCTGTTCGAATTGCTGGACTTGTGCGTAGACCGTCGCATCGAGCGATTTAGGCAGCCGCATCAGCGTGTCAATGAAGCGATACGCCTGCCGGATCTGTTCGGCATCGAAGCCGCGATTGTAGATCGAACGGATCAATGCAAACTTCTGTACTGCGCGCTCCGTGTGCTTGCGCTGTGTCGCCATCGTCAGAAGATGCGCCTCGATGATACAGGCGACAATATTGGTCGATGCAGCTAACATCGCAGAATCGAGATCGCGCAATTTGATCGCGGGGAACTCCATTCCCACACGACAGCCCAATGCGGCATAGGCAAACTGATCTGGTCTCCATCCAGCCTGCTGATCGCCAAGCACGGCGATGCTCGCGATCGGACGACGGTATGTGTCGAAGAGCCGCGTGTTGTAGCGAAACATACGCTCGGGAAGCGCCGTATCGCGCTGGTTTTGCACCTCGATGTGCAGCGCGAGCCAATGTTCGCCGCCGCCGTGAAGATACACGGCCACGAGCACATCGACCGTCTGTTTTTTTGCAGCCACCGGCGCGATAGCTTGCAATTCCTTATCGCGCGTCTCGTAGCCGCGTGACCAATCGATCGCGGCGTGGATCTCGGGCGCGCACAGGTCGAGAAACTCACGCAAGTACGTATCGAGTGCGTCTTTCCAGGCCGCATCGTAGGTGTCACGCTGCTGCATGCGATGATGCTTTCCATTATACCGTCCACAACAAATGCTCTGCAATAGAACATATGATCGATTATCGCACGCTTTCGGGGTGCCGTAAAGAGTGGGTACCACTCTGTCTAATGGCGGGGCGTCGGCGCGTGGAATGTGCCGGAACGAGCTTGCGCCGACGACTAGCTCGACTAGCAGCGGGGACATGATGATGTTTGCACCGCCGCTACGTAGCGGAGTCGCGCCGCTCGCTCCGCAGGCGCAGGCCCGCCGTCTCGCGGCCGAGGTAGTCGTCGGTGAGCGCGCCGGCCAAGCGCCCAACGATCGCTCCCAGGACGCCATCGTAGCGCAGACGCAGATCCATCCGGCAGCCGCCGCTCTCGGGCAGCGGCGTGAGCACATGCGATGCAACGGTGAGCAAACCCGCCTGGCGCGTGACCCAGGTGAATTGTTGGTCCGGCTCCCACACCGTGATCGTCCAGATCGCTGGTCGCAGCCTTGGCTGCATGACCCGGACTCGCGATCCGATCTGGAGCGGACGCGCACCGAGCGACTCAACTTCCGTCACGCTCGATATCTACTCCGGCCAGCGCTCGATATCGGCGAGGATTTCCCATACGCGATGTGTGTCGGCCGCGATCTCGGTCGTCGTCGTGAAGCTACGCATCGGGTACTCCTTATAGCTAAACGCAAAACGGTTGAGCGCACAACGGAGAACAGGAGCGCACTGGGATGCGCTGCATCGTGCGGCGGAGTGGATCAACCGTTTTGCAC
>JAYUUK010000265.1:0-12208 GCA_043754595.1 Roseiflexaceae bacterium
GAGCTGAGCGACGAGTGGCGCGAGCTGCTGACCGAGTACGGTGAGGTGTAGCGATGCGGACCCAGATGCTGATCGGCGGGGAGTGGCGCGATGCCGGCGGCGGCGCGCGCTTCGCCGTCCACAACCCGGCCACCGAGGAGGAGATCGCCAGCGTCACCGATGCCAGCGCCGAGGATGCTCGGCGCGCCGTGGCCGCCGCCAACGCCGCCATGCGCTCCTGGCGGCGCACCACCGCCCACGAGAAAGCCCACCTGCTGCACGGCATCGCCGCGCGGCTGCGCGATCACACCGAGGAGCTAGCGCAGCTGATGACCCGCGAGGGCGGCAAGCCGGTGATCGAAAACCGCGACGAGATCGGCTGGTGCGTCGCCTGCTTCGACTACTACGCCGAGCTCCAGCGCAACTCGCGCGGCCGGGTCATCCCCAGCGTCGAGCACTCGCAGCTGGCGATGGTGCTCAAGGAGCCGTACGGCACGGTGGCCTGCATCGTGCCGTGGAACTACCCGCTGCTGCTGCTCTCCTGGAAGTTAGCCCCGGCGCTGGCGGCCGGCAACACCGTGGTGGTCAAGCCATCGGAGATGACGCCGCTGGCGACGCTGTGCTTCGCCGAGCTGTGCGACGAGCTGCCGCCAGGGGTGCTCAACGTGATCACCGGCGGGGCGGCGGCCGGGCGCGAGCTAGTGACGAGCCCCGGCACGCATCTAATCGCGTTCACCGGCTCGCTGGCCACCGGGCGCGAGATCGCCCGCCTGGCGGCCGAGCGGGTCAAGCCGACCCACCTTGAGCTCGGCGGTAAGGATGCGTTCATCGTGGCCGAGGACGCCGACCTCGACGTGGCGGTGCCCGGCGTGGCCTGGGCCGCGCTGCTCAACGCCGGACAGGTCTGCACCTCCACCGAGCGGGTCTACGTTCACCGCAGCATCGCCGATGACTTCACCGAGCGGATGGTGGCGCTGGTGCAGACGCTCAGGCTCGGCCCCGGCGACGCCCCGACCACCGACATCGGGCCGCTGGTTGGCGCGCGCTACCGCGACCGGGTGGCGAGCTTTGTGGACGAGGCGCGGGCGGCGGGGGCGCATGTGCTCACAGGCGGCAGACGCCCGCCGCAGCTGCCGCGCGGCTACTTTTACGAGCCGACGATCATGACCGGCGTGGACCACTCGTTCCGGATCATGCGCGAGGAGACCTTCGGCCCGATCGTGCCGATCATGCGCTACGACAGCTTCGACGAGGCGATCGATCTGGCCAACGACTGCGACTACGGCCTCGGCGCGAATCTGTACACCAGCGACCCGCGCAAGGTCAAGCAGTACTACGAGGAAGTCAAGGCTGGCACCTGCTGGGTGAACGACCCGCTGACCGATAACGACGCCGGGCCGTTCGGCGGGATGAAGCTCTCCGGCGGGGCGCGCGAGCTTGGCGAGGAGGGGCTACAGGCGTTCCTGGAGACCAAGCACGTCCACTGGGACTTCGCGATGGAGCGCAAATCCTGGTGGTTCCCGTACGGCCCTGGCGGCTACGAGAATGGATAGCGCGATGTATACGATCGACCTGCGCAGCGATACGGTGACGCTGCCCACCCCGCGGATGCGGGCGGCGATGGCCGCCGCCGAGCTCGGCGACGATGTCTACGGCGATGACCCGAGCGTCAATGCGCTTGAGGCGCTGGCGGCCCGCACCGTCGGCAAGGAGGCCGCCGTGTTTGTGCCCAGCGGCACCATGGGCAACCTGGCCGCGCTGCTGAGCCACTGTGGCCGCGCCGAGGCGGCGATCGTCGGCGACGAGAGCCATATCTACCACTACGAGGCCGGCGGCGGATCGGCGCTCGGCGGCATCGTCTACCGCGTCGCGCCGACCGAGCCGGACGGCACCATCCCGCTGACGTGGCTCCAGCGCGCCATCGGCCCGGCCGATCAGCACCAGGCCAACATCAAGTTAGTCTGCCTGGAGAACACCCACAACCGCTGCGGCGGGGTTGTTGTGGCGCCGGCGTACATGGCTGAGGTGGCGGCGTGGGCGCACGGGGCCGGCCTGCGCGTCCACCTGGACGGCGCGCGGGTGTTCAACGCCGCCGTGGCGCTCGGCGTGCCGGTCAGCGACATCACGCAGCACGTGGACAGCATAACCTTCTGCCTCTCAAAAGGGCTGGCGGCCCCGGTGGGCTCGGTGCTGTGCGGCGACGCGGCGTTCATCGCGCTGGCGCGGCGGGCGCGCAAGATCCTCGGCGGCGGGATGCGCCAGGCAGGGGTGCTGGCGGCGGCGGGGATCCTCGGGCTTGAAGAGATGGTCGAGCGCCTGGCCGAAGACCACGCCAACGCCCGCGTACTGGCCGAGGGGCTGGCCAGCATTCCGGGGGTAGCGGTGAAGCTGGAGACCGTGCAGACCGATCTGGTCTACTTCACCCTGACCAACCCGGCCTGGCCGGCCGATCGCTTCACGGCGGCGCTGCGCGAGCGCGGGGTGCTGATGGGCGGCGGCGGCTACGGCATGCGCGCGGTGACCCACTACGGCATCGGCGGCGGCGACATCGAGCAGACGCTGGAGATCGTCCGCGAGGTGCTCGGCTAGCGCCGCTGCTTGCGCTCCGGCTTGCCGCTGCCGATCGCCGAGAGCCGCTGGCCGAGCTGCTCCAGGCTGACGATGTTGTGCACCGGCAGGAAATCGTCCACAAACGGCAGCGCCGCCTGCATCCCCTGGGTCAGCGGCTGATAACGCGGGTTGCCGAGCAGCGGGTTGAGCCAGATCAGCCGGTGGCACGAGCGCTGCAGCCGCGCCATCTCCACCCCGAGCAGCTGCGGGTCGCCTCGGTCCCAGCCGTCTGAGATCAGCAGCACCACCGGACCGCGCCCCAGCACCCGACGACCCCAGCGGTAGTTGAACTCCTTGAGCGTCTCGCCGATCCGCGTGCCGCCAGACCAGTCCACCACCTGCTTGCTCACCAGCGCCACGGCGTCGTCGATATCGCGCTCGCGCAGCAGCCGGGTGATGCGCGTCAGGCGGGTGCCAAAGACGAACGACTCGACCGCGCGCGGGCCGCTGGCGATGGCGTAGACGAACTGGAGCAGGATGCGGCTATAGCGATCCATCGAGCCGGAGATATCGCACAGCACGACGAGCGGGCGCGGTCGGTACCTGACTTCGCGCCACGCCAGATCCACCGGGTCGCCGCCATGGCGCAAGCTGCGGCGCATGACGCGGCGCATATCCAGCCGGCGGCCTCGGTGGGCCGGTCTGCGTCGGCGGGTGCGCCGCGGCTCGACCTTCCAGCGCAGCGCGCGCAGCAGGGCCTGGCATGCCTGGACTTCCTCGTAGGAGAACGCGCCGAAGTCTTTGGTGCGCAGCGTCTCCTGCTGCGCGAATGTCAGCGTCAGCCCGACCTGCTCCTCCTCGGTGGGCGGCTGCTCCGCGGCACCATCGGCGGGCGGGGCGCGGCGCGGGATGCGCAGCGCGCGCGGCGGCAGCTTGACCACCGGGATGGCCAGCATCATCGGGTCGGCCTCGGCGAGCGAGCGCCAGTAGAACGCGAAGGCGGCGTCGAACAGTGGCAGGTCCTCGCGGCGGCAGATCAGCGAGCAGCGGGCGGCGTCGCGGAAGTCCGCGCGGGCCACGAGCGGGGCGAACTCCAGCGCCCGCACCAGATCGAGCGTCTGGCCGCTGCTGACCTGCACGCCCATCGAGCGCAGCAGGTGCGAGAACGCCACAACGTGGGTCATCAGGTTGTTGTGCGGGACGAGCTCGGGGAGCTCCGATTGGTCGATCATTTGGCTGCTATCCACTGGCAAGAAGAGCGATCACTTTCCGGCTGGCGCGCCCTCGAGCCCGCGCCGCGCGCTGGCGACGGACGTGGCGCGACTCATCAGCCCCAGCCCGGCCGCCGCCACCAGCCCGACGGCCATGCAGACCAGCCAGGGCAGCGCCGGCAGCTGGCTACTTTTGCCGAAGCCGTAGAGCAGACCGCCGCTGAGGTTGCCGATCGCGCCGCCGATCGCCAGGCTGAGCGCGTTGACGCCAAAGTACGAGCCGAGCGCCGCCGGGTCGGCCAGATCCGCCGCCACCGTCTGCGCGCTCGGCGATGCCAGCACCCCGCCGAGCGAGAAGAGCGCCACCGAGCCGAGCAGGTGCCAGATGGTGGCGGCCAGCGCCACCGAGCCGAGCGCGAGCGCCATCAGCGCCAGCCCGAGCACCAGCAGCGGCATGGGCGCCAGCCAGCGCGAGAACAGCCGCAGCACCGGGTACTGCAGCGCCACCGCGATCACCGCGTTGACGGTGTACACCCAGCTGACCGCGTCGGTGGTGTGGGCCAGCTCGGTGGCGATCAGCGGCAGCACGATCGTCTGCTGCACCCAGAGGAACCAGTAGCCGATCAGCAGGGCGTTGAACAGCATGAAGCGCCGGTCGCGCAGCGCCATGGCGATCCCCGCCACCATGCCGCGCTCGCCCTGGGCCACCTGGACCTGCGGCATCAGCGCCAGCGTGATGGCCATGGCCACCGCGAAGCATGCGGCGGCGCCCAGGGCGACCCACGAGAAATCGAGGTGGAGCAGCGCGGCGCCAGCGAGCGGGCCGATGGTCATGCCCAGGCCGCGCACCACGCCGAGGACCGAGAAGAAGCGCGCGCGGTCCTCGACCGGGGTGAGCGCTGCCATTGCGGCGGTGGATGGGGCATCGAACAGCGCGCCGCCGATGGCCGCCAGCACCGCCGAGAGCAGCAGCAGCGGGTAGGTGGCGGCGTAGGCCATGAGCACAAAGCTGGCGGTGCGGATGCCCATGCCGACGCAGATCAGCCACTTGGCCCCGAGCTTATCGGCGAGCGCGCCGCCGAAGACCGTCAGGCCCTGCTGCGTGAGCTGACGCGCCGCGAGCACCAGCCCGATGGCGCCGGCCGCCCAGCCGAGCCCGCCCACATAGTGGATCGAGATCAGCGGGATGACCATGAAGAAGCCGCCCCACATCAGGAAGTTGTCGACGAGCATCACCGTGCGGCCGCGGCGGGCGGCGGCCGGCGAGATTGATTGGAGCATGCGAGCGCCTGACGCCCCAGCCGGGGCCAATGAGTTGGCCCCATCATACCACGCGCGCCGGCTACTCGCTCCAGCCGGCGCGCTCGGCGGCGCTCGCCCCAGCATCGCGCAGGGCGGCGTCGAAGCTGACCTGGGGGGCGGCGCGCTGCACTGTGCCGCTCCTGGCCAGCAGCCGTACCCCGGCCGGCACGGCGGCGCGCAGCGGCAGCGCGGCGCGCAGGGCCAGATCGGCGGTGCCAAGCGCTGCGGCCAGCCGGGAGATGAAGCGCGCAGGGATGCTGGCGGCGCTCACCTCGCCGCGCTCGATCCGCGCCAGCGCAGCCACCGGCACCCCGATGGCTCGCGCCAGCTCGGCGACGCTCCGGCCGCTGCTGCGGCGCAGCCCGATCAGCGTCTGCGGCTGAGCCGACGGCTGCCCAAGGTGGCGTCCGCGGACGGCGGCGGCGATGATGGCCGCGCGCTCGCGCTCAGCCAGGCTGATCTCGGGGATGGCCAGCGCCTCGCCGCGATCGATGGCGGCGGCCAGCAGCGCGGCGAGCTCGGCGCGCAGCGAAGGCGCGCTGCTGGCCACGTACGCGTCGATGCTCAGCGGGTCGCCGCGATCGAGGATGGCAAAATATTCGGTCGCCGCCGCCAGCAGGCGCTGGGTCTCATCCAGATGGGTCTCATCCATTAGGTAGGTGCTCCACACTCAGTTCAGCGTTCCAGCCAGCCGCGCAGCCTGCCGAGCGCCCGCTGGTACAGCCGCGTGGCGGTGGCCTGCGAGATGCCGAGCGACGACGCGATCTCGTTGTTCTCCGCCCCCGCATGCCGCATCCGCAGCGCGTGGCGCTCGTCGGGCGGCAGCCGCTCGATCAGCGCGTCCAGCTCCAGCCGGTCTGCGGCGAATATGATCGGCAGCTCTGCCCGCTCGTCGGCGATCGTCTCGTGGGCCGGCAGCCCATTGTCATCGACGGCATCGAGGCTCGTCATGGTGAGTAATGCGCCATTGGCCGAGGATTTTCGCGCAAGTATGCGCCTGATATACAGCGGCATGGTGCGCAGATACGCGCCGAACTGGGTCTCAAGGCTGATATAGCCACCGCTGAAGACATCGATCACCAGCCGCTCGTTCATCATCTCCAGCGCCTCCTCCTCGAGCAGCGGCGAGATCGCGCGCAGCCGCCTGGCCTCGCGCACCAGCAGCGGGGTCACCGCATCCATCAGCCCAACGAGCTGTGGCTCGACCGCCGGGTCATCGGCACGGGCGAGCCGCAGCGATCTGATGATGACGATGGCGCGCTGACAGCGGACGATCAGCTCGATGTAAGCCTGGGAAGCCTGGGTCATGGCTGGTATGATACTTGATATTTACGATTGTGGGGGCCGCGCGCTGCGTTTTTTGGCCTGGGGCAGCTGCTCTTTTTACTGCTGCGCCACAGAGCTGCGCAGCAGCGTGAAAAAGTAGTTCCATAGCGCACGGCGCCCGCGCGAAACGCCTCAGCGAAGCACGTGTGATGCGCAGAATGTGCGTGCCATCGCTTCACCAGACGCGGCACCGCGCACCAGCGCAGCGGGGTCCGGCCATTGACGAATGCGCTCTGGGGAGTATAATACGTAGGCGAGGATACACCAGGGGGGTATCCAGCAAACGTAGCCAGCGAAGGAAATAACACATGAGCGTCGAGACGACCAACGATATCACAATGTACGGGACGACATGGTGCAGCGACTGCCGCGTGGCCAAGCGCGTCTTCTCGCAGCACAACATCGGGTTCACCTGGGTGGACATCGAGCAGGACGAGGCGGGCGCCGCCAAAGTCCTCGAGATCAACCACGGCAACCAATCGGTGCCGACGATCATCTTTAGCGACGGGTCGACGCTGACCGAGCCATCGGCGGCGGTGCTGACCCAGAAGCTCGGGGCGCTTGGGAAGATCGCGTGACAAGGCGACAAGGTGGCGAGGTGACGAAGTGACAAGGTAGCAGGTCACAAGCGTCACCCAACCACCCTGTCGTCCTGTCACGGCAGCGCTAGCGGAAGACCGGGGCGACTTCGATAATCTGCTCGCGCTCTGGCCCGATCGAGATGATCGCCAGCCGCGCCCCGATCAACTCGCACAGCCGGCCAATGTAGGCGCGGGCCTCAATCGGCAGCTGCGCAAACGTGCGGCAGTGGCTCGTCGGCGACTGCCAGCCCCGCATCTCCTCATAGATCGGCTCGACCGCCGCCAGTATCGCGCCATTTGAAGGCGGGTAGTCCATCTCCGCATCGTTCATGCGGTAGCCGACGCAGATTTTAATCGTCTCAAGCTCATCGAGGACATCGAGCTTGGTCAGCGCCACCATATCGATCCCGTTGACGCGGGCGACGTAGCGCGCCAGCACCGCATCGAACCAGCCGACGCGCCGCAGCCGCCCGGTAGTCGTCCCGACCTCGGCCCACGGCTTCCCCATCTGCCGCAGCGTCGCCGCAGCATCGCCGTCCACCTCGGTCGGGAACGGCCCCTCGCCGACGCGGGTGGCGTAGGCTTTATAGACGCCCACCACCGATGTGAGCCGCGTCGGGCCGATGCCAGAGCCCTGACACGCACCCGCCGCACCTGGCGGCGACGATGTCACATACGGGTAGGTGCCATAGTCAATATCCAGCAGCGCGCCCTGCGCCCCTTCCAGCAGCACCGGCACATCGCGGTCCAGCGCCTTCTGCACGATCGGAAAAATATCGGTGACGTAGCGATCGAGCTTGCTACCGTACTCAAGATATTTGAGGAACACCTCGTGGAGCGAGAGCGGCTGCGAGCTGTAGAAGGTAGTGAGCACGCGATTTTTGGTCTCCAGCGCCTGCCGCAGCCTGATGAGCAGCGTCTCCTCGCGGACCAGATCGCCCATGCGGATGCCGATCCGCGACATCTTATCGGCGTAGGCCGGCCCGATGCCGCGCCCAGTGGTGCCGAGCTTGAGATTGCCGCGCATGCCCTCATCCAGCTGGTCCTGTACGACGTGATACGGCATCACGACGTGGGCGCGGTCGCTGATGAAGAGCTTATCGGTGGATATGCCTCTGGACTGAATATCTTCGATCTCTTTGAGCAGCACGGCCGGGTCGACGACGACGCCGTGGCCGATGACATTGACCGTGGATGCGTCGAAGATGCCGGACGGCATCACGTGCAGCTTGAATGTGCCATGACGGTTGATGACGGTATGGCCGGCGTTGTTGCCGCCACCGTAGCGAATGACGAGGCGCGAGCGCTCGGCGAGCATATCGACGATATGGCCTTTGCCTTCGTCGCCCCACTGCGCACCAATGACCGCAACGACTGGCATCGTCGTCTCCTTCTCTCAAACCCACTACGCCGCCGCCGTCACGAACTGTTCGAAGGAGCGACGATGGATGCAAACCCGATGCTGTATTATACCTTAGGTCATCGCTAGAGGAAAAAGTCTATGGACACTGCAACGCTCGTGCCGATCATCATCCAGCTCATATTTCTCGAAGGGATCCTCTCGATCGATAACGCCGCAGTGCTGGGCGCGATGGTTCGCCATTTGCCCGCCGATGTGCCGATCCCGATTGGCGGCGCGCCGGATGGCAAGCGCGGGCGGCTGAAGCGCATGCTGGGCAATCAGCGCGACGCCGCGCTCCGGATCGGGCTGTTCGGCGCCTACGCCGGGCGGGCGCTGATGCTGGTGCTGGCCGGCTACATCATCAGCATCCCGTGGCTCAAGATCGTCGGCGCGGCCTACCTGGTCTATTTAGCGTTCAACCACTTCGCCGAACTGCACCATCGTGGCACCCACGATGATGAAGGCGAGGATGCGGCGGCGCGGGTGGCCAAGGCCGGCTTCTGGGGCACCGTCGGGGCAACGATCCTGGCCGATCTGGCCTTCAGCCTAGATAATGTGATCGCCGCCGTGGCGCTCTCCAACCAGCTCGGAATCGTGCTGATCGGCGTCGGCATCGGCATGGTGGTGATGCGCTTCGCCGCCGGGCTGTTCAGCCACATGATCGCCTGGGAGCCAGCGATGGAGAGCGCCGCCTTTCTGCTGCTCGTCGCGATCGGCGGCGAGCTGATCGCCGAGGAGCTGCTGCACATCGATGTGAGCGAGATCCAGCAGTTCGGTATCTCGATCGGGGTGCTGCTGCTGACGCTGCTGGTGGTGCGGACGCCGCTCTACGGCCCGGTCCAGATGCTATTTCGCCCGCTGCTGGCGCTGCTGGCCGGCATCAAGGGGCTGATCGACCGGGCGATCGGCGTCGTCATAGCCCCGTTTCGCCGCGCCAGGGCCGATGCGTGAGGCGGGAGCACGGGAGCGCGGGAGAGCGCCAAAGAACCAACGAACCAGACGGAGCGGCAGCGACCGGACGCGCCGCACGTAGCAAGCCGCAAGGTGTGGCGAGGTTAGGGGCGAAGCGCGCGCATCAAAATCGCATACTGGCATTGATCTGTGCGCTTGCTTCGCCCATACGCAGCCGAGACGCGCCGCAAGGAGTAGGGCTCACGCAATTATACGGTAGGTGGCCGGCGTCGCTACCACCACGACGTTTTACGTGCCGGGTGCGATCGATCCGGCACGCGGTCCCAGTCGCGCAGGAGGCGCCCGCCACCGGCGCATCGACCAGACGGAGTGGCAGCGACCGGACAATCGACAAGTATGACAAAAATCGCACCGCTCCTCCTGACCATCACGGTATTCGTCTGCACCCTTGCGCTCTACTGGCGCACCGCCGCGCCATCGGTGCTCTCGGGCGACTCGGCCGAGTTTCAGCTCGCCGCCGCGACGCTCGGCGTGCCGCACCCCACCACCTATCCGCTCTACACGCTTGTCGGGCACCTGGCCACCAGGCTGATCCCATCGTCAGATGTGGCGCGCCGGGTGACGCTGGCCTCGGCGGTGTGCGCCGCGCTGGCCGCCGCCGTGTTCTTCTGGATGGCGCGGCGGGCGGCCGGCGGCTGGCGCGGCGCGCTGGTGGCGGCGCTGGCGCTCGGCGTGACGCCAGGGCTGTGGAACGCCGCCACGCTGGCCGAGGTCTACGCGCTGCTGGCGCTGCTGCTGGCGCTGGCGCTGCTGGCGCTGCTTGGCCGCGAGCCCGGGGTACCGCCCGCCGCGCCGCTGGCGCTGGGGCTGATCGCCGGGCTGGGCTGCACGCACCACGGGCTGTTTGTGATCGCGATGCTGCCGCCGCTGCTGCTGGGCGCGCGCCCGTTTGCGCCGCAGCGTCTGCTGGGGTTTGGGCTGGGGTTCGCCCTCGGGCTGACGCCGTGGCTCTACCCGGCCATCCAGTTCGCGCGCTACGGCCCGTTCAACGGGTTGGACTACGGGCTGCCGCAGATGTACTTCTGGGGCGCGCCACAGAGCTGGGGCGCGCTGGCGGATCTGCTCAGCGGCGGGGCCATCCGGCGCGGCATCTTTCAGATCCCCACCTCAGGTGAGGCGCTGGCGGTGCTGACGATGGTCGCCGGGCGTCTCGGGTTCGAGTTCGGGCCGGTCGGCGTGACGTTTGGGCTGGTGGGCCTGGCGGCGCTGCTACGGCGGCGCGAGCGCGACGACGCGCTTTTCGCCAGCGGCTGGGCGGCTGCGGCGAATCTGGGCTACCTGCTGCTGCTCGGCCCGGCCGTCGAGGATGCGCCGGTGTTCACGCTGCCGCTGCTGCTACCGTGGGCGCTGTGGCTGGCGTTTGGGGTGGAGACATTGCTCGGCATTTTTGACTCCGGCGGGCTAAAGCCTGCGGCGAGAAATGATCATGCGTTGCCCGGTATTCGCGCGCATTCGCGGCTATCTGTGGACAACCTGCCCGTTGGCCGCCGAACGACACAGATCGCCCTCACGACGCTGCTGATCGCCGCGACGCTGGCCTGGGGGCGCTCGCGGGTGCCATATACCAACAAGCGCGACCAGTGGCTGTTTCGGACGTTTGGCGAGGCGACGCTCAGCGCGGTGACGCCTGGCGCGGCGGTGATGGCCCACTGGGAGCAGGGGATGGCGCTCCAGTATCTCAGCCGGGTCGAGGGGGTGCGGCGCGACGTGTTCGTCGATGTTGTCGAGCCGGGGGACGAGGCGTGGGCGGCGCGGGCGGCGCGGCGCTACCGGGGGCGGGCGGTGTACCTGGTGGGCAGCCCGGCCGATGTGGTGGGGCTGCCAGTGGTGCTAGTGCGGGCCGACCCGTACGCCAATCTGTATCGGCTTGAGCGCTGAGGCGCAGACGCAGCGCGCTGTGTCGCTACGGTGTTATGACCGGGGCGGTTCGATGCGATCGGGTAGCCAGACGGTGAAGCGGGTGCCGACACCGAGCTCGCTGCTGACCTCGATCGTGCCGCCCATGATCTCGCACAGGCGGCGGCTGATGGCGAGGCCGAGACCCGTGCCGGTCTGGCCGCGGGCCAGCGGGCTCGCGCTCTGCCAGAACTCCTTGAACAGGTGGCCGAGCTCATCCGGCGCGATGCCGATCCCACTGTCGCTGACCACAAACGTCACACTGCCATCCAGCGCTCGGCTCGCGGCGCGGCGATGCCGATTGTGCCGCGCTCGGTGAACTTGGCGGCGTTGCTGAGCAGGTTGAGCAGGATCTGCCTGACCCGCGTCGGGTCGATGCTGATCGCGCCGATATCCTCGGCAATGTCCCCGCTCAGTTGATTGCCGCGCCGCGCCACCAGCGGCCTGACCGAATACATCACCTCACAGAGCAGCGCGCCAACATCGCAGCGCTCGTAGTTCAGGGTCAGCTGCGACGCCTCGATCTTGCTGACATCGAGGATGTCGTTGATCACCTGGAGCAGATGTTTGCCAGCGCCGCTGATGCGGTCGATGTCGCGGGTATCGGTCAGCGCGCCACCGTCGTTAATCTCCTGGCGTATCAGCTCGCTGTAGCCGAGAATGGCGCTGAGCGGGGTGCGCAGCTCGTGGCTCATATTGGCGAGAAACGCGCTTTTGGCACGGTTGGCGGCCTCGGCGTTCTCCTTGGCGGCTGCGGCGGTGCGGGCCGCCTCTATCAGGCTCTGGTTGGCGAGCTCCTCGCTGCGGTGAAGCTGCGCGATACGGGTGCTGGCGCGGATCCGCACGAGCAGGTTGAGGAACGCCAGCACAGTTGCCTCGGCGAGCATAAACCCAAAATACACCCAGTCCGGCGATGACGGCGCGCTGACGGCGAGCGCGAGCCAGCCGATGAGCGAGACGGCAACCAGCAGCGCCAAGAGCCGGTAGGA
>JAYUUK010000266.1:0-38295 GCA_043754595.1 Roseiflexaceae bacterium
GCCAGCGCACGCAAAAGAAGGACGTTCTAGAGGGTTCCCCTCCACGCCGCACACACGGCATCGTGTGATGCAATTGCCCCCAAACGTAACCGTCTAGTACTCCCGTATGATAGACGCCTGTGCTATCATGAATTTGCACAAGGGGGAGGGATGGAACGGTGAATCAGCTCGAAGCGACTGTAGCGCAACTTGTCGAGGAGCTCCGCGGACTGGTCGCATCCGAGTTGCTCGCCTCGTTCGCGCGTATCTCCGGGCTGACAGACGCGCAAGTGGCGACGCTCGTCGAGCGGCTGCGCGCGCTCCTGGCGGAGATCTCGGCGCTCGTCCCCGCCACCGTCGCCCGCGAGCAGTTCCTCCACCCCGAGCCAGGCCGGGTCAGCGGCGCGCGCTGGAACGGCTCGGTGCTGTTCGCCGATCTCTCCGGCTTCACCGCGCTCTCTGGCCAGCTCAGCGCGCTCGGCAAACAGGGGGCCGAGGAGGTCTCGGCGATCATCAGCGCGCTCTTCGTCGCGCTGATCGAGGAGGTCCAACGCTACGCCGGCGTCCCGCTCAAGTTCGGCGGCGATGCGCTCACCGCCTTCTTCGACGCCGCGAGCCTCGGCGATCTCCACGCCGGCCTCGCCGCCCGCGCAGCCCGCTCGATGCAGCAGCGCATGGCCAGCTTCGTCGATCTGCGCACTCCGGCCGGTACGTTCACCCTCCGCCTGCGGATCGGCGTCCACTCAGGTGAGGTCTTCGCCGCGCAGATTGGCGATGCGTCGCATATCGAGCTCGTCGTCACCGGCCACGATATCAACCGCGTCGCGCTCGCCCAGGAGATCGCCGAGCCGGGCGAGGTTGTCGTCTCGGCCGAGACCCTCGCGCTCGCCCCTGGCCTCGCCGCCGAGGAGCGCCGCGCCGGGTTCTTCGCCATCGCCGACGCGCCGGATATCTCGCCGCCGACCGGTGCGCTGCGGCTCGAGTGGCCAAACGGCGCCGGCGATATCGGCGAGGCCATCGACCTCGCGCGCTGCCTGGTGGCCCTGCGCCCCTACCTGCCCCACGCCCTGCCGCGCCGCTTCCTCACCCCCGCCACATCGCCGGCCGAGGCCGGTGAGTTTCGCCCGGTCACCGTGCTGTTCGCCAACTTTGCCGATTTCAGCCACGCCCTCGATGGCCTCGCCGGGCATCACCAACTCGCCGCCGATCTCATCAACGCCTACTACCGCCGCGCCCAACAGATCGTCCATCGCTACGGCGGCATCGTCAATAAAGTGGATATCTACACCCACGGCGATAAACTCATGGCGCTGTTCGGCGCGCCGACGGCCCACGAGGACGACCCAGAGCGCGCCATCCGCTGCGCCATCGAGCTCCAGCGTGCCCTCGCCGACGCCAACGCCGAGATCGGCGCGCTGCTCGCCACAGCCGGCGCGCCCGCGATGTCGTTCGCCTTCAGCCAGAAGATCGGCATCAACACTGGCGCGGTCTTCGCCGGCCAGGTCGGCTCGCGCCGCCGCTTCGAGTACACCGTCATGGGCCAGCCGGTCAACATCGCCGCGCGCCTGATGTCCGCAGCACCGGCCGGGAGCATCGTCGTCTCGCCTGCCACCCGCCGCGCCGTCGAGAGCCGCTTCGCCTTCCGCGACCTCCCACCGGTGATCCTGAAGGGGATCGCTGAGCCGGTGCCGCTCGCCGAGCCCATCCGCCCGCTCGAGTCCGGCCAACACCACCGCCACGGCATCGAGCGTGCCCCGCTCGTCGGCCGCGCCCCCGAGCTGGCCCAGCTCGTCGAGTGCGCCGCCCGCGCTCTCGGCGGCGTCGGCCAGCTCGTCACCATCATCGGTGAAGCTGGGATCGGCAAGACCAGGATCGTCGAGGAGCTGGTGCAGCAGCTCGTCGTCGGCGAGCCCGCCGCCAGCGTGCCGCCGTTTCTGCTCTTTGGCGGCGAGTGCCAGAGCTACGACCAGACCACTCCATACGCCGCTATTCGCCCGCTGCTCGCCCAGGTGCTCCGGCTGCCGCTCGGCACCATCACGCTCGCGGCCGTCGAGCGCCGCGTCCTCGATCTGGCCCCCGAGCTAGTGCGCTTCGCCCCGCTGCTCGGCGCGATCATCGGCGCGCAGTTCGCCGATACCTCGCTCACCACCGCCCTCGGCCCGCAGCAGCGCCACGACCGCGCCGTCGAGCTTGTGGAGGCGCTGCTGCTCGGCGAGGCCACGCTCCAGCCGCTCGTGGTCGTGATCGACGACATCCACTGGGCCGATGCCTCGTCGCTCGATATTATCACCCGCCTCGCCCGCCGCGTCGGCGAGGCCCCGCTGCTGCTGCTGCTGCTCTACCGCGCCACCCCGCCGATCGCGTCGCCCTGGCAGACGCTGCCCAACCTCACCACCATCCGCCTGGGCGAGATGAGCGCCGCCGCCAGCCTACATCTGCTCTACGAGCTGCTCAGCGAGCCGCCAGAGCCGGCGCTCACCATCGTCGTCGAGCGCGCCCAGGGCAACCCGTTCTACCTCGAAGAGGTCGTCCGCGGGCTCGTCGAGTCGGGCACGCTGGTTCGCAGCGAAGCCGGCCGCTGGCAGCTGACCCGCGCGCTGGACGACGCGACCATCCCGCCCAGCATCGAGGGCGTGATCACCGCGCGCCTCGATCGCCTCGACGATCAGAGCCGCGATATCGTTCAGGTGGCGTCGGTCATCGGCCGGCGCTTCGGCTTCCACGTCCTCGATGGCGTGCTGGCCCGCCGCCCCGAGCTGCGCACCGTGCTCAGCCAGCTCGTCAGCGATGATCTGGTGGCACCCGAGAGCGCTGTGGGCACCGAGCAACTCCTGCGCGAGTTCCTGTTTCGCCACGCGCTCACCCGCGATGTGGCCTACGAGAGCGTGCTCTACGCCCGCCGTCGCGAGCTCCACCGCCGCGTCGCCCGCCAGATCGCCTTCGTCCACAAGGATCGGATCGAGGAGCAGCTCGCGCTGCTGGCTGGCCACTACCTGCTCGCCGAGGAGTGGGACCGTGCATTCGACTTCCACCTGCGCGCCGGGCTCCAGGCCCAGGAGCGCTTCGCCAACCGCGAGGCGATCGCGCTGCTCGGCCGCGCGCTCCAGCTCGCCGAGCACCCGCCGGAGAGCTTTCGCCCCGAGCTGCGGCCCGACGCGCCAACGATCGCCGCCGAGCTCCACGAGCGACTCGGCACCATCCACACGCTGCTCGGCGAGTACGACGCCGCGCTTGAGCAGTTCGCCGCCGCCCTCAGCCACACCGAGGATCGCCAGGCGCGGCTTCGGCTGCACTATCTCACCGCCAGAGTCTATGAGCGCCGCGCCGCCTTCGAGCTGGCCTTTGAGTGGGTCGAGCGCAGCCTTTCCATCGCCGATGACGCCAGCAGCGAAGATGTCGCCCAGTGCCTGCTGCTCGGGGCCGGCCTCCATCGTCGCAAAGGCCGCTACCAGCAGTCGCTCGAATGGGGCGAGCGCGCCCGCGCCATGGCCGAGTCGATCGGCAGTATCCGCTATCAGGCGGACGCCGACATGCTGCTCGGCGGCACGATCGCCAATCTCGGCGATAGCGCCCGCGCCGTCACATTCATCCGCCGCTCGCTTGAGCTCTACGGCCAGCTGCAGAACCTGCCGCGCCTCGCCGACGCCCACAACGATCTGGCCACGCTGCTCTGGCCGCTCGGCCAGCTCGACGACGCCAGGCGCGAGCTCGAAGTCGCCGCCCAAATCAAAGCTATGGTCGGCGATGTTTATGGCCAGGGGATGGTTGCCTGTAACCTCGGCGAGCTGCTGCGCACCCAGGGTCACGTCGATGCTGCCATCCCGCAGTATCAGCGCGCCATCGCGATCTTCGAGCAGCTCGACTCGCCGTACATGCGCGGCGTGGCCGAGATGAACCTCGGCGCAGCGTCGATCGTGCGCGGCGATCTATCATACGCCGAGACCCATCTCTCCCGCGCCAGCGCGCTATTCGAGCGGGCCGGCGCCGAGGAGTTTCTGCCCGAGCTCGAGCGCTATTGGGCCGAGCTCGCGCTCCAGCGCGGTGATCTCGCCGCCGCACACGCCGCCTGCGGTCGCTCGCTCGACCACGCCAATCGTCTCGAAGCCCGCGGCGAGGCCGGCATGACCCGCCGTATCCTGGCGCTCACGCTCGTCGCCCTCGGCCAGCCAGCCGCAGCCTGGGCCGAGGTCGAGCGCAGCATCGCCCTGCTCCGCGAGGCTGACAGCCGGCTCGACCTCGCGCGCGCCCTGATCGTCCAGGCCGATCTCGCGCCAGACCATGGCCAGCGAATGGTCGGCCAGTGCGCGCTGCATGAGGCGATCGACCAGATCCACCGCGCCGGCGCGCTCTACCTGCTAGATGCGGCAACCGCCGTCGCTGCGCGCCACGGCTACGCGCCCGGCGAGCCAGATGGATCCATTGTGTGCTCGGCCACCCTTGATGCCGATCCGCGGAGTTGAGCGGCTCTTTACGCTGGCGAGCGCACCAAGTCTCCTAGCTCCTGACTACTGACCACTATCTACTCGCCGCTACTCTGGACGTACGATGGCGAGCGCACCAAGTCTCCTAGCTCCTGACTACTGACCACTGTCTACTCGCCGCTGACATCGACGTATCGAAGGAGATTATGCATATGGACTCGTCTCGCACCGGCCAGCATCCCCTGCGCGGAGCCGCGCTGCTCCTCGCGCTGATCGTGCTGCTGTCGCCGTTTCAGCCGGCCGCCGCCGCATCGACCGCGTCTTCCTACACCGAGGTCGAGCCAAATAACCAGCTCGAACAGGCCAACGAGATCATCGGCGGCCCGTCGCGCGCCGTCCTCCGCCCGATCGAAGTTGCGGTCAGCGGCACCATCAGCGCCACCGACGACCAGAGCGGGCTGCGCGGCGATTTCTTCAAGCTGCGCGATATCGCCGGCGGCGCGATCCTCGACGCGGTGCTCACCGACCTCCCGGCCGATTATGACCTCGCGCTGATCGCCAACCCGCTCGCCACTACCGCCCCGATCAGCGATGGCGTCGACCTCGCAAATATCGTCGATATCGGGGGTGTCCGCTCGATCGGGGGCGTCCGCTCGATCGGTGGAGTGCGCTCGATCGGCGGTGTCCGCTCGATCGGTGGGGTACGCTCGATCGGTGGCATCCGCTCGATCGGTGGCATCCGCTCGATCAGCGATAACACCGGCACGAGCCAGGAGGAGATCAACGTCTACCTGACTGAGCCGGGCGACTACTATCTGTTCGTCTACAGCCTCGACGCCGCCACCAGCGCCGCGCCCTACCGCCTGAGCGTCTCGCTCACCAACGGCACGCTCACCCGCCCAACCGGACGTGATAATACCGCCAGGCCGGTGACGGCGCTCAATGTCGATACTGGGACGGGCGGCAGAACGCTCGGCGCGCTCGGCCTCGGCTGCCCGCTCGATAGCGTCGCTGGTAACCCTGCCAAATCGATCATCCTCTTCAATAGCGATGAGATGGCCTATCGTTACCCGGAGGGGCGCGGGTTCCCGCCGACGGTGAACCGCATCCGTAACCAGCTTACCAACTCGTTCATGCTTGGCTATAACTCGTCATCTGTGCGCTTTGTCGATCTCGCCGCCACCAAGATCAATAGCACCTTGCAGGCATGTTTCCTCACCGAAGATGCTGCCCATCTTGGGGTGCTCTATACGAACTGGCACAATAACCCAGGCCAACCCTACTACGCCAACGAGGTCGCGCAGCAGATCTGGTATATGCTGGACGCTGTCATCACGCAGATCTACCCGCAGACCGAGAATATCACTATCGTCGGCGGCGACGCGGTCATCCCGTTCTATCGCGTCCCCGATGATACCGAGATCTCGCCGGAGAGCGACTATCGCCAGCAGCTCGCCAGCATCGGCGCGCTGCCAACGTCGCCAACATCGCGCACCGCGCTCGACGCCAGCCTGTTCTACCGCTTCGTCCGCACCGATAACTTCTACGGCGATCGGCTGCCGACGCCTTACAACGGTCGGGCGCTGTTCATCCCAGACCTCGCCGTCGGCAGGTTGGTCGAGACACCATCGGATATCCTGCACTACCTGGACGCCAGCTATAGCGACTACGGCACCGGCCTCGCCGATATCCGCGCCGACAGCCCAAACAGCACGCTCGTCCCGACCGCCACCACCGCGTCGGCGGTGTTCGTCAGCGGCTATGATTTTCTGACCGACCAGGCCAACGCGATCGCCTCGACCTTCGATGGATTCGGTCTCGCCAACGTCGGCACCGATCTGAGCGATCTCGGCAAGCGCACCATTGTCAATACGCTGATCGACGACACCTGGGACGCGCCGACGCTGGAGCGCATCTGGTTCAGCGGTCAGTCGCCGCTCCCGCCGGTCTACGGCAGCGCGAACTGGCCCAACCAGGCCCCATTCTACGATGGCCCCTCCACCCGCTATACGATCATGTCGGTCAATGGCCACTTCAGCCACTATGCCGCCATCCCGGCCAACACCTCGCCGAGCGCAGGGCTGTTCCTCGCCAATACACTCTACACCCCCACGGTGTCCAGCACCAACACCTCCTACGACCCGACGGCCGCCTACTTCAACCAGTTCCGCACCAGCGACTCGCACTCCAGCTCGCTGATCTACACGGTCGGCTGTCACTCGGGGCTGAGCGTCGATGATACTTGGGATCTGGAGTCCGCCGTCAAGGCCAGCTACAAGGCCGATTTCCCCCAGGCCGTGCTCAAGCAGGGCGGCAATATCATCGGCAATACCGGCTTTGGCTACGGCGACGACGAGCTGATAGGGTATAGCGAGCGCCTGTCGCTGCTCTTCACCCAGCAGATCGGGCGCAATATCCACCGCAATAACGGTGGCTCGCTTGAGTACATCGGCGCGAGCGTCGGCGAGAGCCTGGCGCGCGCCAAGCGGCTCTACCTCCAGAGCGCTGGGCCTGGCTCGTTTGGGCCCTATGACGAGAAGGTGCTGCTGGAATGGACGCTTTACGGCTTCCCGTTCCGGCGGGTGCGCGTCCCCAACCCGCAGAGCCCGCCGGCGGCGTACGGTGGCGGCTTCGACCGACCGGCCACGCAGGTGCCAGGCGATATTACCATCCCGGCGAGCGGCGTCTTCAGCCGCACCATCACGATCAGCGATCTGACCTACCGCGAGGAGATCGCCGGCAGCAGCCGGGTGTACCGCGTCTTCGGCACGCTCGAAGATAGCTTCTTGCCTGGCCAGACCTTCCCAATCTCGTCGGACGACCAGTTCGTCGCCAGCGCGCCGGTGCTGCCGCTGTTCAGCTACGATATCACGCTGCGCTCCACCGATAGCTCGGACAAGATTCCGGTGCCGCGTGGAATCACGCTCCGCTCGGCCATCGTCAAGGATGTGCTCAGCGAGTTCCGGCCGCACGTCACATCGATCGTCACCGACACCGGCATCGCCAATGAGGCGCAGCGCCCGCCGCTCGCAAGCGGCACCGGCTGGCTTCCGGCCCAGCCCTTCGCCTATCAGCGGCTGCTCACGGGCATTGACAGCCAGACGCCGCTCGTCACCGATACGATGACGTTCAACCCGGTGCAGTTTCAGCCGGTCACGTCCCGCACCGGCTCGCTGCGGCGCTTCAGCCGCCTGGTGTTCGAGCTGAGCTACGTCGACCCGACGGCCACCGGCGGTACATCGTCGCTCAGCGATAACTTGCCGCCACAGATCCGTAATGCCCGCCTGACATTCATCCAGAATGGATCCGGGCAGCAGAACGCCGCCACGAGCTACACCGCCCGCATCCAGGCGCAGGTGCTGGACGCGCGCGCCCAGGTCTCAGCCGTCTATAGCGTCGATGGAATTCACTGGCAGCCGATCGATCTCATCAACAGCGGCGGCATGTTCAGCGCGACGTTTGTTGTGACCGATCTGCACGATGCGCTCGTCGCGCTCATCCAGGCGCGCGATGCGGCGGGGAATGTGAGCGCCGTCACCGCCAAAGGCGAGCAGTTCCGCATCGACCAGGTCTACTTCCCCCAGATCGCCGGCGCGCCGCACACTCCCTGACGCCATCCTTCCCGCACAGACGCAGGAAGCTGCGTCTGTGCGGGAGGGGTGCCTGCGCGGCTGCCCGTCACATTGTAAACGCGCGAAGCGCAGCGCGGGGGTTTGGGGCTGGGTACCCTCTGGGTGTCCGCGAGATTATCCATTTCGCCTCTCGTAGGATCGCGCTAGTCAATACACTAGCGCACTGTGAAGCTCGCCACCGTCGGCGCAGCGGCCCCCGTGACCGAGCTACGCTCGTCGGTGAACAGAGCGCTCGGGCTAGAAGGCGCGTACCAGCCCGTGCGCCAGCGGTACGTCCCGGCGGTCATGTTGGCTGGCAACGTCACATCGAAGCGCTCGCGTACCAGCTTGCCGACCGGCCAGCTATCCGGCGTCAGCAGCGCGAAGCTCGGCAGATGGACGAAGCGCGTCTGCGTCACGCCTTCGATATCGCTCACCGCCATCGGCACCGCTCCAGCCGCCAGCGGCCCGGTGCGCCGCCAAGTAAAGCTCGCGCGCAGCACGCCGTCGCTCGCCGGCACCAGGCTGACATCGACGAGCTCGATGCTACCGTAGCGCTCCAGCGCCCGCCGCCCATCGTCGCCCACGATATCGATGGCCGCGTCGAGCCGATGCGGCGCGCCGCGCTGAAATATAAGCAGCCCGTCGCGCATCGTTGTCAGTTGGAACTGCGGGTCGCGCAGCATCCGCGCCGTCGCATCGCGCTCGTAGTCGAGCCCGCCGCCGTAGCCGCCGTCTAGCGCCGTGTACCAGTCGAAGAGCGCGTCGGTGATCACATACTCGACGCGCGCCGCGTTACCCGCGAGCCTCGCGGCGTCCGGCTCGTCGCCGTAGCGCGTCAGGAACAGCGTGGCGCGGTTAGCGAGGTGCGGCGCCAGAAACGTCGAGGCCGCGATCGGCGCATCGCCAGGGATGGTCGCGAGCACCGCGTCCTTGACCGTGTCCCGCGCCGTCCTGCCGTACACCGATGGGTCGAGCCCGTAGCCAGGGGCGCCGGTCCAGAACTGCGGGTTGAGCGGCCAGTTCACTAGCGCGCCGCTGAAGATCAACGTCAGCAGCAGCGTCACGGCCAGATCGGTGCGCCACGGCCGGGCTCGTCTGCCGCCAGCGGTCTGACTCTGGCGGGCCGCGAGCGCCGCTCCCTCCACCAGCGCGGCGATCAGAAATGGCACGGCCAGCGCGTAGTGATGGTAGCGGTAATCGTAGCCGCCGCCCGGCCCGGTGGTGATCAGCGCGGCGCAGGCGATCGGCAGCGCGGGGAGCAGCGAGCGCCAGCCGCGCCAGCCCAGCAGCAGCAGCGCCGGCAGAAACACCACTAGCGCCGTCAGCGCGCGCTCGACGGCAGAGGCGGCGATCTGGCTGAGGTCGCTGAAGTAGAATGTGAGGTAGTTTGTCTCCGGCGGGGCGGCGCTGTGGCTAGCAAATAGCGCGCGAAGCACTCCAAACGCCATCAGCCCGTAGGCCGCGCCCGCCACCGCCGTGATCGCCCCGGCCCGCCGCGCGCCATACCAGCGATACGCCACCAGGCCCAGGCCCACCACCGCCACCGCAACGTAGACCTTGCACAGCAGCGCCAGCGCGATCAGCGCCCCGTAGCGCCGCCACGCCCGCTCGTCGAGCGCATCGAGCGCGCCGAGCAGCAGCGGCATCGCCAGCGTGTCGCCGTGAAAGTCGAAAAGCACGGCGGTGAGCGCCACCGGGTAGAGGAGGTAGATGGCGGCCACCAGCAGCGCTGGAGAGATGGTCGGGCGGTTCGGCGTGGCGGGGGCGGCTGGGAGCCTGCGCGCCGCCAGCCGATAGGCCGGAATCGCGCCGAGCGCATAGCCGCAGGCTTGGAGGATGAGCAGCAGCCGCGGGTCTGGCCAGAGCGCGTAGAGCGCGGCGATTGGGAAGTAGATAATCTCGACGTGCTTGGCCAGCCGGCTGAATGGCCCCCCGGTCTCGGTGTAGACCAGCGGCTGACCGCGCAGTACGCTGCCGATCGCCTGCGCCATGTTGCCCAGATCCAGCATCCCGGCGTTGTAGCCGAGGTAGCGCGCAACGCTCAGCCAGCTCAGCGTGCCGGCCATCAGCGCCATCAGCGCCATCAGCGTGGCGTCGCGCCGCCAGCGCGATGGCGGAGTGCTCACTGCTGCGGCAGCGGCTCGGCGTTGAGCTCCTCGCGCACCACATAGATCGGCTTGTTTTGCGTCTCGTAGTACGTCCGCACCACCAGCTCGCCGATCAGCCCGAGGCTGATGAACTGCACCCCGAGCACGATTAGCAGCACCGCCAGCAGCAGCAGCGGCCGCGCCGAAATCGAGACCCCGGTCAGCAGCTTCAGCCCGGTCAGGTACAGCCCAGTGATCAGCCCAGCCCCCAGGCTGATCATCCCGATCAGCCCGAACACCTGCATCGGCCGCGTCCCGTAGCTCAGCAGAAAGCGCACTGTCAGCAGATCCAGCACCACCCGCACCGTCCGCCCGATGCCGTACTTCGATGTGCCGAACTGCCGCGCGTAGTGCCGTACCGGGATCTCGGCCACCGCCACTCCCTGCCAGCTCGCGATGGCCGGGATGAACCGATGAAGCTCGCCGTACAGCCTGATGCTCTGCACGACCTCGCGCCGGTATGCCTTCAGCGAGCAGCCGTAGTCGTGCAGACGCACCCCGGTAGACCACGAGATCAGCCGGTTCGCCAGCATCGAAGGCAGCCGCCGGTTGAGGAATGGGTCCTTGCGCCGCTCGCGCCAGCCGGAGACCACGTCGAACCCCTCGTCCATCTTCTGCAGCAGCGCCCCGATGTCCGCCGGGTCGTTCTGGAGATCTGCGTCGATCGTGACCACCACATCGCCTCGCGCTCGGTCGAACCCGGCCGAGAACGCCGCCGTCTGCCCAAAGTTCCGCCTGAACCGCACGGCGTGCAGCCGCGCATCGAGGGTTGCGAACTCGCGCAGCAGCGCGAAGCTGCCGTCCCGGCTCCCGTCATCCACCGCGATGATCTCGTACGGCAGGGCGAGCGCCTCCAGTTCATCGGTCAGCCGGCGGTACAGCGTCGGGATGCTCTCCTCTTCGTTATAGATCGGCACGACGACCGAAACCTTCGGCGTCTCGTACTGCTCGAATGGGGAATTCATATGCGTCGATTGCTTGGTGGCGCTCCGCGCCGGCGAATGCTAGACGCTATTGTACTCGATCAAGGGACGAATGCATTGTGCACATAAGCGGCGCTTACATAAAGCCACATCAATAGGCTGAGCAGGATCAGCGTCGCCCACGCCAGTGGTCGTCGAGTCCAACGCGCAGCCTGGACAAAGATCGGGTAGATGATTGTAAATCGCCGGATAATCCCCATATATGGCCAGGTTGGGTAGTCGATCGAGAGGTTGAGAAGCACAAGCGCGGCCGTCAGTGGCGCTATCGATCGTGGTGCGCGCCACAGGCTTGCGAGCGCCACGCCGAGCAAGATGAGCATAATAGTTACGTTGAACGCGAGATAGAAGTATGGTGCGGTGGCAAGCGCGTGAACGGCGTGGGTAAATGGTACCCACGGCAGCTCAAATGTCTCGGTCCAAACCTCAGCATAGCTCGGTGTCACCAACAGCGCGCTAATTGCACTTCGCGGCTCGGTCCAGTCGAAGTGGACGTCGCCGAGCGATGCGCGGTAGACGATCCACCCGCCAAGCGCGAGCGGGATCAGAGCCATTCCAGCTGCTGGTCTGAGAAGATCTCGCCACTGCCCCGCGCGTATCGCAGCTCCGTGCTGCTCCCAAAGAATCATGATGAGCGGTAGCGCTACCACTGCCCCCGGCTGCTTCGTCAGCGCTGCGCCCGCACCAGCCAGCCCAGCCAGTATCCAGCGCCTCGTCCGCGCCGCATAGATCGCGCTCGCTAGACAGAGCACCAGCAGACTTTCGGTATATGGGATAAGGAAGGCAAATCCCAGCGGGCTCGCGAGCATCAAGAGCGGCGCGCGGCGCGCAATGACCGAGTCGTCATCCAGGGCTATCAGCCGCGGCAAGACGGTTAGCATCCCGATGCAGCAGATCTGCGCCACGACCCACCCCCCGAGTAGATAATGGCCGCCCAGTAGCCGCCCAACACCTGCCATGAGTGCCGGGTACAGCGGGTGAAAGGCGGTGTCACCCTTGCGCTGGCCATAGCCGCGCTCGGCGATGCCGATATACCAGTAGACATCATACCGCCGCAGCGGTCCGAGCAGCTTATCTTCAGCCCAGCAGATCGTCGAGCCAGCGGGGGCGCATGAAGTGAACGCTGGCTGCTTGGTTGGCGTGGGAAAGTATGTCTGCACCGCGATCCCCCAGCCGAGAAGCGCAAGCGCGAAGCAGCTGTAGACCCGTGCTGCCCATGCCATATCGTTCCACCACGCTCGCTCAGTTGACGATTCGTGCGTGCGTGTCGCCAGTCGTGAAAATTCCACTCGCATATGCTCCGTCTTGCGAACTATCCTGAACAATAGTCTAGTTCACAGTACATCACCTAGACGTGTCGACTTTGCAGCGATGGACGAGCGAACTTAGATCGCCGCTCGCCCGCGCCAGTAGGCCAGTAGCTCGGCCACGATCTGCGTCATCGGAATGCGCGGCTCCCAGCCGGTGGCGGCGCGCAGCTTGGCGTTGTCGCCCACTAGCAGCGGCTCGTCCGATGGCCGTAGCCGCGCCGGATCCACCGCAACCTCCGCCCGTACCTTGCCCTGCGCCACCACCATCGCGACGATATCGCCGATCCGGGTCGCGCTGCCGTAGCACAGATTGTAGATCTCGCCGGGAGGAGCTTTGTCCAGCAGTAGCCACAGCGCGCGCGCCACGTCGTGGGTGTGGGTGAAATCCCGCCGCGCCTCCAGGTTGCCCACCTGGATCGTCGGCTCCTGCAGCCCGCGCTCGATGCGCACCATCTGGCGGCAGAATGTCTGGATCGAACACCTGTCGCCCTGATGCGGCCCGACGTGATTGAACGAGCGTGTCACGAGCACGTGCATCCCGTAGCTCGCCCGGTACTGTAGCCCGCTCAGCCCGGCCGCCACCTTCGAGACGCCATATGGGCTGACCGGCCGCGTCTGCCGCGTCTCGGGGATGGGCGTCTCCTCCGGCCGCACCCAGCCGTACTCGGCGCTCGTCCCGGCGATGTGGATGCGCGCATCGGGCGTGTGCCGCCGCGCCGCCTCCAGCACGTTGATCGTCCCCTCAATATTAGTCCGTAGCGTCGAGATCGGCGCATCCCAAGACTCGCTCGGGTAGCTCTGCGCCGCCAGGTGATAGATCCGCTCCGGCATCGCCCGCCCGATCGCGCCGGCCACCGAGAATGGGTCGTCGATATCGCCCTCATGGACCGTCACCCGCCCAAGTAGCCCCTCGATCGGCCGCGTGTCACTGCGCCAGCGCTTGAAAACGTGGATATCGAGGTCGCCGCGCTCCAGCAGATACGCCGCAAGCGCGCTCCCCACTGGCCCGGTGATGCCGGTGATAAAAATGCGCATCGATGCTCCTAACTATTTGATGAACGAGGGCTGTGCCTGCCTAAAGGCTCGCGCAGCCGATTGTAGCACATCGGATCGCCCGTTCTGACGCAGAAAAATACAGGTCTATTGGCTCCCAGCGATGCTGCGAATATGAAGAGCTATTCATCTCACGTGCGCCTGTCGTTATGCAATCGAGTAGATTTCGGCTATGCCACCGCCTCATTCCTGCGAATCGCCGCCGCTGGTCGTCTCGGTCTATCTACGATGGTCTGTCGTAGACCTGCGGTCGGCTGGCTCGTTCGGCGCCACACCGCCGCAGTCTGAGCGATATGCGCCGCGCTCTAAAGCTGGAAAGCGAGACTCTATGTGTCAGATGTCGCATTGTTTATCTCACACGATTGCGCCAATTGCGGCAGTACAATGCCGCCGGTGCCAATACTGCGCCGCCTCCACCTTGGTGTGGGCAGACCCGCTGCGCTCGGATAGTGCCGAATCAGTGACTTTTATGCTCACATGTGCGTCAATTGCCCCGCAAAATCGCCGCCTGTACCGAAGATCGCTCCAACAAGGTGACCGCTGGGACTGTGTTCGTAGTTGATGCGCGCTGAAAACTCTGTAATCTCATCATCCTAGACATTCATACTATTGTCAGCATGGTGGGCTAGAATGCAGATGTTCGAAGACGAACGCAGAGCACACACCAAACGGCGATAGACGAGAGATGCTGACTACCTGGACCAGCATCGCAGCCAAACGGCTCTCTCGATATCCCTGGCGTCTCTGGCGAAGGATGGGAGCAATCGCCTCCTTCGGACGAAGAGGTCAATGGTGTACTTTCGCTTGCATAGGGATGTGGCCCCTATCGGCATATGTTCAGGCAACTGGAGGACAGACATCATGGCATCAACATCACGCATCGTCGTCGTCGGTTCAGGGGTCGTCGGTCAGGCGACAGGCAAAGGGTTTGCGAAAAAGGGGCATCAGGTTACGTTTGTCGACATCAATCCGCAGACGATTGCCAAGCTGCGCGACCAGGGGCTGCGCGCGATGATGCCGGCTGAGGTCGACTATAGCGAAGTCGATGTCGTGATGCTGGCCGTGCCGACGCCAAGCGTCGACGACCGGATCAAGCTGGACTACATCGACGCAGCGGCGGCGCAGGTCGGCCGCGGCCTCCGGGATATCGATAACTATGTCACAGTGGTCGTGCGCAGCACGGTGCCGCCCGGAACCACCGAGCAGCGCGTGATCCCGATCATCGAGGAGACCTCGGGCAAGCAGAACGGCATTCACTTCGGTGCCGGTATGAACCCTGAGTTCCTCCGCGCTGTCAGCAACGAGCAGGATTTCGCTCGGCCCTGGATCACCGTCCTCGGCACCGCCGACCTCAAGACCCAGTCGATCCTGACCAAGCTCTACGAGCCGTTCGGTGCCCTGATCGTTCACTGCACGCCCACCGCTGCCGAGACGATCAAGTACATCAACAACATTTATAACGCGGTCAAGATCAGCTACTTCAATGAGGTCCACGATATCTGCAAACGCCTCGGCGTCGATGGCAACCTGGTGGCGGCCACAGTCGCGCGCAGCGCCGAGAGCATGTGGAACCCACTCTACGGCACCCGCGGCGGCGTCCCCTACGGCGGCGCGTGCCTCCCGAAGGACACCACCGCATTCATCGCATTCTGCCGCGATTATGGCTGGGACCACCTGATGCTCGACGCGACGATCGAGGTCAACAATCGGCTGCTGCGGCAGATCCCGGCCGCCACCTCGCCAGATAAGATCGACCAGGTGCTCGATGCCGTCAAGCTCGATATCGGCGAGCCGGCGCGCGAGATGGCCATGCAACTCGGTGGCGAGACCGTCGTTCTGTAATTGTCTCGGTGCCACAGCGGTCGATGGAGACCAACGGCGTTTTCCAAAACGTCTCCTCGCCGCTGTGGCATTCGTATTTCATCGGAACTTGATTTCGGAGATGCTATGTCAGCGTACATCGAACAACTCATCGCCCTTTTCGCGGGTGTCCAGTGGCTGATCCCGATCGGATTTCTTGGTGTGGTTCGCTGGGGTATGTGGCTCTTCAAGCGCATTCCGGCGCTGTTCTACCGCCCGGTCGAGAATGATTATAACTGCACGGCGACGATCATCACCCCGGTCTATATGGAAGACCCGATCCTGTTCCGCCGCGCGATCGAATCGTGGATCGCCAACGGCCCAGAGCGGATCATCGCGGTGATCGATGTGACCGATACGAAGTGCAAAGAGATCGCCGCTGAGTATTATCCGACCGTCGAGACGATGATGATCGACCTCCCTGGCAAGCGCCCCGCGCTGGCGATGGGCGTTGACGCGTCTACCACCGATATCGTCGCGCTCGTCGATAGCGATGTCATCTGGGAGCCAGGTGTGCTCAAAAAGCTGAAGATGCCGTTCATCGATCGCAAGGTCGGTGGGGTGGGCACGCGGCAGCTCATGTATCCGACCGATGGCGTCAAGGCGACGGTCTGGGAGCGGATCGCCGATATCTACCTCGATATTCGCTACTCCGATGAGGTGCCCGCCACGACCCAGTGGGGCCGCGCGGTGAGCTGCCTCTCCGGCCGCACCGCTGCCTATCGCACGACGCTGCTCCAGAGCTTTCGCGAGCCATTTCTCAACGAGACCTTCAATGGTATCCCGTGCATGAGCGGCGACGATAAGCGCTATACTACGCTGGTGCTCCAGAACGGCTACCGCACCTGGAACCAGCTCAACGCTCGGGTCTACAGCACATTCAAGCCAGACTGGAGCGGCTTCCTGAAGCAGCGTATTCGCTGGAGCCGCAATAGCTATCGCAGCGACCTGCGCGCGCTCTGGCAGGGCTGGGTGTGGCGCTACCCGTATCTGGCGATTATGCTGATCGATAAGACCATCGCGCCGTTTATGCTCCTGATCGGCCCGATCGTGCTGGTGATGGCCGCGGCGATTGGCAACTGGAAGCTGGTCATCGCCCTGCTCTTCTGGTGGCATCTCAGCCGCGCGATCAAGATCTTCCCGCATCTGCGGCGCGCGCCCAAAGATTGGCTTATCCTGCCAGTGTTCGTCGCTGTCTCATTCTATATGTCGTTGGTAAAGGCCTACGCGCTCTTCACGATTAATCAGCACAAGTGGCTTACACGGGCAGTTGCCGTTGTCAATGGGCAAACGACGCGTGTGAGCGAGGCAGCACAATAATGACCCGCGACCAACGTTCTCGCATGGCGTTTCTGCAAACTCTGGTCGGTATATTCATCGCTACCCTCGCCCTGCTCCCGGCCAGCGCCGCACCAGCGCTGGCCTCCTCTGTTCCGGTATCGTATGACGCCCTCACCAATACGATCACCGTCGGCGATATGTATATCGACCCTGGCCAGCTTGCCAATCCCGCGATCGCCCCCAAGACCGACATCACGCTCGGCGAGGTCGCGGCAGCGCTTGTCAATCCACTCTACCTGACGAATAGCGGTGCTGAGTGGACGCTGAGCGCCAATTTGCATGTCCTGCAGACGGCGCGGCTGCTGGTGCAGAGCCCCGAGGTGACGATGCTTCGCCTCGCTGTCCCCGCCACCCCTGGATGCGGCGACACGCCATCGGCGAGCTGCTCGGTGCTCTTCACCACCGGGGGGCACATCCGCATCCTGAACACCGCCGTGACCTCCTGGAACAGCATCACAAGTACCGTCGATACGAACTACGTCGACGGCCGCAGCTATCTGCTCGCGCTTGAGGGCGGCACGCTCGATATTGTCGGGAGCGATGTTTCCTACCTCGGCTGGAACGCCGGCGAAGGAAGCGGTATTTCGTATCGTAAACGCGCCACCGATAGCGATGAGACCACCGGCGCGACTGGGAGCATTCAGAACTCGACCATCCATCACAACTATTTTGGGATGTACTCCTACGCCGCCTACCGCGTTCAGATCACTGGCTCGACGTTCCGTGACCAGATCTACTATGGTATCGACCCGCACACCGGCTCGGTCGAGTTCACCGTCGCGAACAATACCGTTCACAACAATGGCAAGCACGGGATCATCTTCTCGCGCGATTGTCTCCGCAACGTGATCCGCGATAACATCGTTTACGATAACGTCAATCACGGTATCATGCTCGATCGCGGTAGCAATCAGAACACGATCAGCAACAATTTGGTGTACGGCAACGATGACGCAATCGCCATCTTCCAGAGCGCCAACAATATCATCGAAAATAATACGCTGCGCAATAATAATCGCGGCGTTCGCATCAACGCGACGTATGATCAGAACGATGAATATGATGGCATATCATCGGGGAATACGGTACGTAATAACACGATCTCCGACAGCGGCCAGTATGGCATCTACCTCTACGAGCGCGCCGATGGAAATACTATCAGCGGCAACTCCGTCAAGGGCTCGAAAGATGCGGGCATCTATATCAAAAGCTTCGGTGCGACCGTCACCAACAACGAGGTGCGCGATAACGGGCGCGGCCTTGCGCTGATCGGTGGCTCGCTGACGCCGATCCCCGGCGGCGGCCCGACGCCGGTACCTGCGCTCGGCCTCCCAGGGCGAAATACCGTCATCACCAATAACGATATCGTGAACAATGGTGGCACTGGCATCCAGCTCGTCGACGCAGTCTCGAACCGGATCGGCGCGACAGTTCCCGGATTTAGTAGCGCGCTCGGCAACCGTATTTTGGAGAACGGATCGTACGGCATCACACTCAATGGCACATCCACCGATAATACTATCGCGGCGAATACCATCAATGCGAATGTGCGCGATGGTGTGCTGGTCAAAGGCAATGCGACGATCCGCAATCGTATTTCGCGCAACCTGATCACCGCGAATGGCGATCTCGGTGTCAATATCGATCCGGTCAGCCCTAGCTTTCTCACACCGCCGACGGTCATTGGGCCGGTGGGGAATGTCATCTCTGGCGTGAGCGCGCCGAACGCACGGATCGAAATCTATCGCGATCCGGGCGGCGAAGGTCACATCTACAAGGGTATAGCGACGGCCGACGGAAGCGGAAACTGGTCATTCACCCTGCCGTCTGGCGATACGCCGGCACAGGGCAATCTGACCGCGCTCGCGATCGATGCCAACGGCAACACATCAGAGTACGGCGAACGAACATCGGGCGGAGGCATCGTCCGCTATGCCATCAACTCGACGAGCCGAGGGATGCCGACGGTCTACATCACGGGTTCCGGTGCGAGCATCACGCTGCCAGAAGTTGCGGCTGAGCTGAAAATCATCAGCCCAACCGTCGATCTGCTGCAAGATCAGGGCAATGGCGTCTGGCAGGCAAACATCAGCCTGTTCGTCAGCCGCGGGGTCACACTCACGCTGACCGCCCCGGTCACCTGGATCAAGCTGCGCAGTCAGGTTGGCGATATCGGGCTGGCCGATGATGCGCCAGTCTACAACTATCGCAGCTTCACCACGCTCACCACCTATGACGGCACGATCATTATGGATGGCGTGAAGGTGACATCGTGGGATCCGCAGGCCAACACCTATGATCTCAACGTCAAGGATGGCCGGAGCTATGTGCTCGCCAAGTACAGTGGCAATCTCACGATCCGTCGATCGCAGCTGAGCTATCTCGGCTCGGCAGACGGTGAGAGCTATGGTATCTCGTGGCGCGATGTCAACGATGGCGATAACCCAGCGACGCTTCTGACGCGCGTGACCGGATCGGTGACCGATAGCGAGTTTAGCTATAACTACTACGGGATCTACACCTTCCAGGCGCGCGATATGATCTTTCGCAACAACACGTTTCATAACAACATCGGCTATGGTTTTGACCCGCATGACTTCTCGTACGGCTTCATCGTCGAGGATAATAAGTCGTATGAGAATGGTAACCACGGGTTCATCATCTCGCGCGGGTGCAATAACTTTGTCATTCGCCGCAACAGCTCATACAACAACCGCCACACCGTCACAGATGCTGACCGCGCGGCGCATGGCTTCATGCTCGACCCAGGCTCGCCAACTTCGGCTGACCCTCAGGCCCCATCGGTCAACAATCTGATCGAGGACAATGTGGCCTATGGCAATGATGGCTATGGCATGCGGATCATCGGCTCGAACACCAACATCATCAGGAACAATACCTTCTATGGCAACGAGAAGGGTATGACCATCGAGGATCACAGCACCGGCAATATCGTCTCGGGTAATGCCATTCGCGATAATACCAGCCATGGGATCTACATCTTCGCGACAGCTGGTGGCAATACGATCCAGGACAACTCGGTGCTGCGCAATGGCGGGAACGGTATCTACATCCGTGCAAGCAATAACCAGATCTTGCGTAACATGGTGCGTGACAATGGCGGAACGACGGGCGCGGGGATCAATGTGACGAGCGACACCGACGACACAGCGGCATCCAACACGATCAATGACAACATAGTGACCGGGAATGGCGTCGAAGGGATCGAGCTCAAAACTGTTCCCGACACGCAGATCCTGCGCAATACCGTGATGGGGAATGGCAGCCACGGCATCTACCTCGCGGCGGGGACGACCGGAACGCAGATCGCGAGCAATTGGATCTCGGTGAACCTCGGGCAGGGAATTCGTACAAACGACGCGGCCACGACGCGCAACGTCTGGACCGAAAACCTGGTATTCGATAACAATCAGGGCGGCATCGTCACCACCGGCGGGTCACAGAGCGGTGTGACTGCGCCGACGATAGCAACGCAGACGAGCAAGCCGACCGAATGCCGGATTGCAGGCGTCGCGCAGCCAGGGGCGACTGTGGAGCTCTTCTCTGACGACAATGGCCAGGCTCGCGCGTTCGAGGGGCGGACGACGGCCAACTCCACTGGAGCCTACGCCTTCACGGCCCCCCGGGCGTGCTGGAGCGAGCGAGCGAATGCGGTGGCTATTCTCAACAATACCGCATCTGGAATGACGAATATGGCACAGATAGCCGCCGGTAGCAACCGAATTTATCTGCCGGTTGTGCAACAGACGAGGGGGACGTGATGCAGGCTACTGAGCCAACCAATGTGACCACACCGGGCGGTCGCCCGCTCGCGTTCGACCGAAAGGTCAGGACCGGGTTTACGATGACGGTTGTAATCTTTGGCATCGTTATTATCGCGCTGATCGGAGTGTTCATCTGGATCGGAGCGCGGCGCGTTAACCATGTGTTCGTCAGCCGCGCCGATAGTGCCTATAGCACCGCTCACTACAAAGACTCGATCGGCGAGTACTCGTGGGCGGTCCGGTTCGATCCGAATGACGCGCACAGCTATATCAGCCGAGGCCACGCCTATCAGAACGTGGCTGAACATACATCGGCGATCCCCGATTTTACGACCTTCATCGCGCTCCGCCCGCAAGAGATCGAGGGGTATGTGGCGCGGGGCGAGAGCTACTACAAAAGTGGCGCGCTCCCTCAGGCGCTCGCCGACTACACCTCGGCGCTCGCGATCGAGCCGAATAACATATCGGCCCTGATCGGACAGGCGCGCTCGGCGGCCGGTATCGGCGATTATCGCCAGGCGTATACCTCAATGGGCCGCGCCGTGGGGCTCGACCCGCAGAACCCCGATCTGCTGCTCGAATATGCGCGCTATGCTGTGCAGCTCGATAAAGATCGTGAAGCGATCGAGACGCTCGACAAGGCGCTGCAGATTAAACTTGAGAATGTGCCAGCGCTGACGCTGCGCGCCGATGAAAAAATGAAGCTCGGCGATCTGGATGGGGCGATGGCCGATCTCAAGACGGCGCTCGCGCTCAATCCTGCATCATCGACGTTGCTGACCCGAGTCGGCGTGATCTTCGAGAGCCAGGGCCGCCTGACCGATGCCGAGGCGCAGTATCGCTCCGCGATGAACGCCGGGCCGGAGGAGCTCTGGCCGCGACGACGGCTCGCGACGCTACTGGCGCGCAATGGCGATCCCGTCGCTGCTATCACCGTGCAGAACGAGCTGATCGCGCTCGCCCCGAACGATGCGCTAGCCTATACGCAGCGCGCCGAACTGCATATGGATCAGCTGAGCTACGCTGAGGCGCACAGCGATATCGATAAGTCGCTTGCGCTCAATGCAAAGTTCGCGCCGGCCTACATCGCGCTCGCCAACTGGTATGACGCGCAGGGCAACACGCCAGAGGCGCAGAAGGCTGTCGAGCAGGCGATCGCGCTTGACCCACTCGCGCCGCGGGCCTATGTGACGCGAGCGCGCTTCAGTCGCGACGCCGACGATTTTACTGCGGCACATCGCGACCTCGACAAGGCGCTCACGCTCGATGCCCAGTCCACGATGGCGCTCGATGCGCTCGCCACGACGTTCGAGGCCGAGGGTAAATCGAATGAGGCTATCGACGCCTACTCGCGGCTGCTCATTCTGCTGCCCGAGAACGTCGATGCGCTGGTACATCGAGGCCATCTCTACAGCATGCTCGGCGATATGGAGAATGCGAACCGCGACCTGGCGCGCGCCACGAAGATCGGGATCGACGAGCCAAATGTGCTGCTCCAGGTCGCGCTGATCGAGATCGCTCAGAACAGCCTGACGTCTGCGCTCGATCATCTCAATCAGGCGCTCGCGCTCCAGCCGAACAACCCGCGGATGCTCGCCTCGCGTGGCGTACTGCTCGTGCGGCTCGACCGCAGCCAGGATGCGCTCGCGGATCTCAATCGGGCGATCGCGCTCCGGCCGGATCAGGTGACGACTATGCTGGCCCGCGCCAACGCCTATGCCGATCTCGGCAAAAATGCCGAGGCCGAGGCCGACTTCGTGCGCGCTATCAGTCTCGATACGAATAATATCGCAGTGCTCGCCAGCCACGCCCGCTACCTCCGATCGATCGGTGCATACGCCGGTGCGCTGACCGACATCGAGCGCGCCGTGGCGCTCCAGCCGACGAATGGCGATCTGCGCATGACCCGCGCCCGGCTGTACCTCGACCTCGGTCAGCTGGATAAATCGCTGGCGGATGTGAACACGGTGCTCGGACAGAATGGCGACCTGCTCGCGGCGCTACGGCTGCGGGCGGATGTGCTCCGGCAGCGCGGCGATGCCACTGGCTCGCTCGCCGATCTGGACCGCATCGCGCAGCTGACCAACGCGACGGATGAGGCGCTGGTGCTGAGCCGCGGCGCATCGCTCGAGCTCGCCGGCAAGAACGACGAGGCGATGGCGCTCTATCTGAGCAGCGTCTCGCCAACATCGAGCGCGGCGCTCCACGTCCGTATTGGCAAGCTCCAGTACGGTGCCGGTGACTTCCGCACGGCGATCGAGCAGTTTAGCATCGCCATCGAGCGCGACGAGCAATCGGCTGATGCCTATCGTGGCCTCGGGCTGAGCTGGCGCAAACTTGGGAACGTAGCCCGCGCGCTCGCCGCCTTCGACCGCTATCTCGCGCTCGATGCGAGCGGCGCTGATCGTGCCGATATCGCCGCCTGGGTGCAGAAGCACCGCTAGACGGCTTCGTATAGCAATCCTATCGAAGTCGTAACATGTATTCCACGTTGGGCCGCGTTCAGGCGGGCCAAAGGCCACACAACGTGGAATACATCTCCAGATAGAATCCACTCTCGTGATCGGTGAACGTTTGAAACGTGCCGCTGCACCGCAACCCGCGTCCGCGCGATTGTGGCGGCAGCGGCACGTTTCGGTATGCGACGCCAGATCGCGCCGGTGTCAAGACGATTGTTGCGCGGTTCTGTGCTATCATACATCCTGGAGTAGGCGCACCAGGTGTGGAGGTGAGCGATGGCAGGGAACCGCGCACTGTATGACCGGGCCATGGAGCAGAGCCGCGAGGCGGCACGTCAGCAGCAGTGGGATGAGGCGCTCAAGCAGGCCATTCGCGCCTATCAGGAATTCCCACAAGATCTCGACGCGCGCTCTTCAGCGGCGGTTGCGCTGCTCAACACCGGCAAATATGCACAGGCGCTGCAGCTGCTCGAAGAACTCCGCCGCTCAGACCCAAACAACCCTTTCTTCCTCGAACACATCGCACATACCCACGAGCGTCTCGGCGATATGGCAGCGGCCGTGACAGACTACACCCAGCTCGCCGACTTGCAGGAGAACCGCCGGCTGCTGCCGCGGGCAATCGAGGCGCTACGCGAGGTGCTGCGACTGAACCCCAATGCCGACGACGCGCGGGCGCGGCTGGCGCGATCGCTTGAGCAGGCCGGTCTGACGGCTGACGCTGTCTCCGAGTCGCTCGACCTTGCGCGGCGACACCGCAGCGGTGACCCGCACAGCGCCATCGCGTTCGCCGAGACAGCGGTGCGGCTCGACCCTGCGAACCGCGAGGCCAAAGAACTCGTGGCCGCGCTGAGCGCCGATCTTGCTGGTGAGATCGGCGCTACCACGGCGAGTAACCTGCCCACGAGCGATCCATTCGTGGCGGCGATGGCCGGCGGGACCGGAGCGCTGCGCGGCGGCACGACGCTGGCGCTGGATAAAGTAGTGGCGCTAGCACAGGAGCACCAGGAGGCGGGCGACATCTCGGGGGCGATCGAGATGTACGAGCGGGCGATGCAGATGGGCACCGTCAGACCCGATGTCTGCTACAGCCTCGGCATGCTCTACCAGCAGTCTGGCGATCACGCGCGGGCGGTGGACCTACTCGGGCGAGCGATGTCCAACGACTACGCGCTCTCGGCGCATTTCGCCCGCGGCAGCTCATTCGAGCAACTCGGCGATCTGCCGCACGCAGCGCAGGAGTACGAGCAGACGATCGCGCTGCTGCCGCTCGCCACCATCGGCAAGTCTGAGTCCGAAGATATGATCGAAATGTACGAGCGCGCGAGCCGGGTGTATGTCAGCCTCGGCGACCCGGCGCGCGCCGCGAGCCTCTACGCAGCGCTGGCGACGTTTCTGGGGAGCAAGCGCTGGGGCCGCGAGCGCGCCGACGAATTCAAGCAGAAGGCCAAGGGGCTGAGCGAGCAGAACATGTTCGCCAAGCTCAAGCAGCTTGGGACCGGCGCGCTGCGCACACCAGAGCCAGAGTCGCAGCAGGTATCCGCCGCTCCTTCGAGCGAGACGTGGGGGAAGATCCGGCCGATCACCGAGTTTCTTCGGCCACACCGCGCCCCCACCGAGCCGCCGGTGGTCGCGCCGCTGATCGCTGCCGAGCCACTGGTGATGCAGCCGACGCTGCCGCCTGAGACTATGCGGTTTGCGCCAGTGACCAAGCTTGAGACGGCCGGGCTCGATCAGATGGCGGCGCGCTACATTGACGCGAGCGAGCAGTACGTCGGGCAGGGACTGATGCTCGCTGCGGTGGATGCGTGTATGGAGGTCATCAGGATCGAGCCGGAGTATTTTCCGATCCATCTTCGGCTCGGCGAGATCTTTGAGCGCGAGGGGCGGCCGGAGCAGGCGCTGACAAAATATCAGCTGCTAATCGATACGTACACCGCGCGAAATGAGCCGCGGCGGGCGATCGATGCCTACAAGCGCCTGATCGACCTCTCGCCCGATACGGTCAATGCGCGCTCGCGGCTCGCCGAGCTGCTCAAAAACGATGGCCGGAATGCCGAGGCCGCCGAGCAGGTGGCGGTCGTCGGGAGTGCGTATCTGCGCATGGGGCAGACGAACAAGGCGCTTGAGGAGTACCGGCGCGGCCTCCAGTGGGCCCCGGACTCGGCGGAGCTGCGGGCGCAGTATGGTCAGGCGCTGCTCAAGCTTAATCGCTACGAGAACGCGCTGACCGAGTTCCGCCGCGCGCTGGATCTCGAGCAGTCCAACCTGACACATATCGCGCGGATCAATATCGCGATGGCGCTGCTCAGCGAGCAGCCGCTGGCGGTCTGGCAATCGCTGCAAACGCTCCTGACTCAGCTTCAGCTCAAACCGCAGCAGCTCGCCGAGGTGCAGAGCGAGTACCGCGCTGCGCTGAATGTGGCCGACGCGCCGGTGCTGCACTATATCCTCGGCGTGCTGCAGCAGAACGCCTCGCAGCATCCATCGGCGCTGTTCTCGTTTGAGCAGGCCGCCGCGCTACTGGAGGACGCGCCAGACCGGCTGATCTCCGAGCAGCTGGTGGCGCAGGCCATGGCAGAGAGCTACACGGTGGTCGGGCAGTTTGAGGAGGCCAAGCTGATGCTTGAGCACTGTCTCGTGCCGCCGCTGGCCACTGCGCCGGCGGAGCTGGCGGCGTACCGCTTCGCCGCGCCGCTGTCGCAGGGCGAGCTCGTGCGGCGGCTAGCCGATATCTACGCCGACCAGGGCGATCTGGCGGGGGCCGAGCGGGCGCTGCTGGAGGCCAAGCATCATCTGCCCTACGATCGGGTGGTGTACACCAAGCTCGCCGATGTCTATTTTCGGCAGGGCAAGCTGAGCGAGGCGCTGGCGCAGCTCGAGGATTTGGCGACGTACTATGAGAGTCGGCAGGACCTGGATCGGGCGCTTCAGGCGCTTGAGGACGCAGCGCGGCTGGCTCCGAATAACATCGCGGTGGGCAACCGGCTCGCCAAGCTTAATATTCGTCGCGGCTACCTGGATCAGGGCGTCGAGGGGCTGGTGAAAGTGGCTGAGCAGCAGCGGCGCGCCGGGCGGCTCAAAGATGCGGTTGCCAATCTGCAGCAGGCGGCCGATGTCCATTGGACGCTCGGCAAGCACGCTGAGGCGCGCGTGCTGTATGACAAGATCGTGCAGATCGCGCCGAACGATGTGGACGCGCGGCAGTGGCTGGCATTTATGTACACGCTGACGGGCAAACCGCGCGATGCGATCAGCGAGAAGAAGCAGATCGTGCGTATCTTGCTGGCGCAAAAAGATCTCGACAACGCGATCGCCGAGATGCATCAGATCTACGGGCTGGACCAGAGCGACACCGAGAATTTGTTTCAGCTGGGCGATGCGCTGATGCGGCGCAAAGAGTTTGAGCAGGCGTACCGGATCTACGGTCGACTGCTGAAGATGCCAGATGTCGAGGCCCCGCGCATCGAGGCGCTACAAAGCGCCGCAAAACGTATGATGGAGGCCGGACAGGCGTGAGGCCGTGCTGAAGGCGATGTGACCGCTGATGCCCAATGTTACTACATTGCTGGAGTGGGTCAGGCGGGTGATCGAGCGGCTCAACCCGCTGACCGATATCCGCCCGCTGCTCGATATCGGGACGGTGGCGCTGATCGTCTTCTGGCTGCTCGGCGTGATTCAGGGGACGCGCGCGGTGCAGCTGCTGCGCGGCTTCGGCGTACTGCTGACGTCGGCGATCCTGCTAAGCACCGTGCTGCCGCTCGACACGCTGCGCTGGCTGCTTCGCAACGCCATTCAGCCGGCGCTGTTTGTAGCCATCCCCGTGCTGTTTCAGCCCGAGCTGCGGCGAGCGATCGAGAGCCTGGGGCGCACCAACGATCTGTTCGGGCGATCGTTCAACCGCGCCAACCGCTCCGAGCTGATCGAGACGATCAACGCCGTCTCGCGCGCCGCGCAGCAGCTGGCGCAGCAGAGCATCGGCGGTCTGATCGTCATCGAGCGCGAGACCGGGCTGCAAGAGCACGCCGACCGTGGCGTGATCCTGGACGCGCGGGTGGCGGTGCCGCTGCTACTCAATATCTTCTTCCCCAACTCGCCGCTGCACGATATGGCCGTGATCATCAGGGGCAACCGCATTCTGGCCGCCAACGTTGTGCTGCCACTCAGCGAGGACGTGGTGGGGCAGCGCCGCTACGGCACGCGCCACCGTGCCGCCAAAGGGATCACCGAGCAGTCCGACGCCATCGCGGTGGTGGTCTCTGAGGAGACTGGCGCGATATCGCTGGTGAACGATGGGCGCATGGTGAGCCACCTGACCGAGACGCGGCTGCGCGATCTGCTGGCCGGGCTGCTCAAGGTGCCGCTCGATGAGCATGAGAAGTAGCATCGGCCTATGACCTCGATACGCGCAATTCTGCTGCGGGTGCTCCTGGCGATGCTGCTGGCATTCGTGCTGTGGGTCTTCGTCTCCTATACGCTCAACCCGGACCAGACGTCGGCGTTTAACGGCGTCCCAGTGGAGATCGATGGTCTGGCACCCGGCATGGTGGTGGTGGACCAGGAGGGAATCGCCCGGTCATCGCGCTCGACCGTCGATGTGGTGGTAGACACCGACGAGGAGACGCTGCGGACGCTGCAGGTCAGCGATCTGCGGGTGTTCGTCGATCTGACTGACCGCGGCCCAGGCGAGCACGCCCTGCCGATCAAAGTGCTGCCGACCCGCAACACGCTGCTGCGGCTGCGCGCTGACACCAACCCCGATACGCTGCTGGTGCGGGTGGACCGCGAGATCACCACCACCGTCGCGCTGACGATCGAGGTGAGCGGGAGCGTGCCGTTCGGCTTCGAGGCGGGCGCGGCGCGGGTGACATCGAGCGGCGCGGCGGTGACCACCGTGCAGATCCGCGGGCCGCAGGCGCGGGTGGCACGGGTCACGGGCGCGCGGGTCATGGCAGACATCGATCGGCTGACCGCCAACTATAACTCGCCGCGGGTGCCTGAGCCGATCGCAGCCGATGGGCAGGTGGTGGCGGGGGTGACGGTGCTGCCTGCGTCGCTCAACCTGCTGATCCCGGTCACATCGAGCGTCGGGCTCAAGCGCGTGCCGGTGGTGGCGCAGATTCGCGGCGACCCTGCGCCGGGCTACACGGTCGTGTCGGTCGCGGTGCAGCCGCAGCTGGTCACGCTCACCGGGAGCTCGGGCGAGCTTGACGCGGTGCAGAGCATCGAGACCAAGCCGCTCGATGTTACCGGCGCCACCAGCGATGTCACCGGGATCGTCGAGCTCATCGCGCCGATCGGCGCGCAGCTGCGCACCGGCGAGCCGACGAGCGCGCTGGTGAGCGTGATCGTCGCGCCGATCGACCGCACATTCCAGGTGACGCTGCCGGTGCCGCTACAGCTGACCGGGGCGAACGGCGGGCTGCAGACCGCGCTCGGTTCGTCGTTCGTGCAGCTCCAGTTCGCGGGGACGCCGGCGCAGCTGGCGCAGCTGGCACCAGGCAAGCTCACCGCGACGATCTCGGTGCGCGGGCTGGGGCCTGGAACATATCAGATCGTGCCGACGATCGATCTGCCACGCGGGGTGCGGCTGATCGTCGACCCGCAGCCGGTGCTGGTGACGGTGACCGTCCCGGCCACCGATACGCCCGCGCCGACGTCGCTGCCGACCGAGACCGTCGCGCCGACGATCATCGGGGCCACCAGCACGATCTCGGAGACGCGGACGGCGTCTCCGAGATCGCCAACCACGCCAGCCGCGACCACGCCGGCCAGCGGCGATCGCCCGCCCGATGCGGTGGTGACCCCCAGCCCCCGACCGACCGATCCGCCGCCACCCACCCCCACCGCAGCTTCGCCGTAGCGCGCGTAGACCCACCTAGAGATCAGGGGACGATCAGCGCCATCCCGCTCGACCCGGTATCAGCGCAGCCGTCAAGCGCACCGCTGTCGGGGTCGATCGTGATCGCCTGGACGAGCCCGATCGCGCCATGGCTCTGCGGCATACGCCCGATCGGGTGACGGCGGCGCACGGCCTCGCAGACATACTCGGGGATGCGGTTCTGGACCACGATCCGCTCACCCTGGCAGTCGAAGCGCGGCGCGAGCACCGCGTTGCCGACGTCCATCCCAAAATCGAGCACATTGAGCATCACCTGGAGCACGCCATTGATGATCCGGCTGGCCCCTGGCGCGCCGAGCACCATCACCGGCGTATCACTGCGGTAGACGATCGTCGGCGAGATACCGGTGGTGCGCCCCTTGCCTGGCGCTATCGAGTTGCGGTGGCCTGGCAGCGGGTGGAAGTTAGTCATCGAGTTGTTGTACATAAACCCGAGCCCGGGCGTGATCACGCCAGACGACATCCCGAGCGAGTGGGTCAGCGAGACGCAGTTGCCGGCGCCGTCCACCACGCTGACCTGGGTGGTATGTGGCGGGCCGCCTGGCAGCGCGCCGACGCTGATCGGACGGCCGGCATCGATCTCGCCGCGCCAGACCGCCGCGCGCTCTTTGCTTGTCAGCCAGGACGCCGGCACATCGACGAACGCCGGGTCGCCGAGGTACGTGTTGCGGTCGGCGAAAGCGGCTTTCATGGCCATCGCCACGGTGAAGATATACTCGGGGGTATTGTGGCCGAGCGCCGCGAGGTCATAGCCCTCAAGGATGTTAAGGATCTCCACGAGCGTCGGGCCGCCGTGAGGGGCCTGCGAGGTGGCGACGGTATAGCCGCGGTAGCTGCCGATGGTCGGGGGCTCATCGCGCACGCGGTAGCTGGCCAGATCTTCGGCGGTGACGAAGCTGCCGTTGGCATTGAGGTCTGCGACCATCTGATGCGCCAGGTCGCCGGTATAAAAATCCTCGGAGCCGGCGGCGGCGAGGCGGCGCAGGGTGGCGGCGTAGTCCGGATTTCTGAATGTCTGGCCCTCATCGTATGGGTGGCCGTCTGGCAGGTAGATCCGGCTGGCCTCGGCGTTCATGGCGATGTAGTCCAGCAGCGAGCAGGCCTCCGGATAGGGCGATCGCGACTTCCAGCGCGAGGCGAGGTGGGTATCGACCATGAAGCCGTGCTCGGCGGTGGCGATGGCGGGGGCGAGCGCCCGCTCCCAGGCGAACGTGCCCCAGCGGCTGAGGATGGTGGCCAGACCCTTGACGGTGCCGGGGGTGCAGATGCTCTGGTAGCCTGCGTCGTTGACCTTGCCCTGGAGGAAGTAGCCCCAGCCATCGGGGTTTGGGCCGATGTAAGCATCGCGCCACATCTCGGAGGTGGCGTGGCTGCCGGCGAGCGCCGGCGCATCGAGCAGCAGCGTCTGGGCGGCGGGCTGGCCGGCGAGCCTGAGCGTCAGCACCGCGTAGCCGCCGACGCCGCACATCTGCGGGTTAGCGATCATCTGGACGAAGGCGCAGGTCACGGCGGCGTCGATGGCGTTGCCGCCCTCCATCAGCGCGCGGGCGCCAGCCTCGACGGCCACCGGCTCGGCGGCCACAACGATGCCGTGGGTCATGGGTGCTCCTCTGCTGGGCGGCGGCCCGCCGCCGGCTACGGCTGTTCGCGGTCTCCGGTGTTGGCTGGCGCGGCGGCCAACTCCTCGGCCTTGGCGACGGGTGGCTCGGCAGGCGCCGGCTCGGCGGCGGGCGGCGCTGGCGGAGTGGGTTGAGCGACGGTCTCGGCGATGACATCTGGCGCGGCGTGCGGGGCGATGGGCGCGAGCTCGACGACGACGATCGGCGGCGGTGACGCAGCGACGATCGTCGCGAGTTCGACGGCGACGATCGGAGCGGGCGCGTCTTGCGGCTGGTCGCGGAGCAGGCGGCCAGCGAGTGGGTAACGGAAGCGGCGGCCGCGGTAGGTCTGGATGCCGCCATAGACCCCGATCAGCAGCGCGACCAGCCCGACGGCGAGCGGCAGGGTGGCGCTGAACAGCGCGAACCAGAAGATCGGCGGCAGCGTCCCATCGCGGAATAACTCCGGGCGCAGCGCGACGGGGAGCAGCGAGGCCACCAGGCAGCCAGCCCAGGCGAGCGAGAGCAAAACGGCCACCGCCAGCACGAAGAGCTGAAAGATCATGGCCTGCAGCGCGTGGCCGCGGACGTACGCCGAGCGCTCGCGCTGCGTCGCCCAGATTGTGGCGGCGATCATCAGCCCGGCGAACCCGGCGACATTGGCGATAATGCTGATGTGGGCGAGCGCGGCGAGGGCCCGCTCGTCATCCTTTTGCTGCATTGGGGTATCTATCGGCAAGGGCGAATTCAGATCATTATAGCACGCGCCGCGCGCCGGCAAACGCGGTACAATAGGCCAACACTGAATGCAGACAGGACAGCAATGACCGACTATCGTTCGATCGATGAGCTCCAGCGCGCGCTGGCGGCGCAGCAGTACGTGGCGGACCGACCGCTGACAACCGCGCTGTTTCTGGCGCTCAAGCTACAAAAGCCGCTGCTGTTGGAGGGCGAGGCCGGGGTGGGCAAGACCGAGATCGCCAAGACGCTGGCGGCGATGCAGGGGCGGCGGCTGATCCGGCTGCAGTGCTATGAGGGGCTCGATGTCAACACAGCGATCTACGAGTGGAACTACACCCGGCAGATGCTGCAGATCCGCATGCTCGAAGCCGCCGGACAGGCGGGGAGCGACGCGGCGATCGATTCGATCTTTGGGCCGGCGTTTCTGATCAAACGCCCGCTGCTGCAGGCCATCGAGTCCACCGACGACCTGCCCCCGGTGCTGCTGATCGACGAGCTCGACCGGGCCGATGAGGAGTTCGAGGCGTTTTTGCTCGAATTGCTCTCCGACTGGCAGATATCGATCCCCGAGCTCGGCACCATCCGCGCCACGCAGCCGCCGACGGTCATCCTGACATCGAACCGCACCCGCGAGATCCACGACGCGCTCAAGCGCCGCTGTCTATTCTACTGGATCGACTACCCATCGCTGGAGAAAGAGCAGGCGATCGTGCGGGCGCGGCTGCCGGGCGCCACCGAGTCGCTTTCGCGGCAGGTGGTGGCCTTCGTGCAGGAGCTACGCAAGATGGATCTGTTCAAGCTGCCGGGGGTGGCCGAGACGCTGGACTGGACGAGCGCGCTGCTGGCGCTGGACGCCACGGCGCTGACGGTGGACGCGGTGGACGATACGCTCGGCGCGATCCTCAAGTATCAGGACGACATCAACCAGGTGCGCGGTGCCGGGCTGAAGTCGCTGCTCGCCAAGATATGACGCTGGCGCGGCGCACAACGTTGGTCGGGCTGCTGGCGGCGATCGGCGTCGGGGTGGCGGCCGGGGCGGCGGTCTCGGTCGGGCCGTTCTGGGCCGGGTTTGCGATCGTCGCTGCGCTGGCGGCGTGCTACGCGCTGCTGCGCTCGGCTGAGGCGCTGCTGGGGCTGGTGCTGGCGATCGCGCTGGTACTGCCGTTCGGCACGCTGCCGTTCAACGTCGGCGTGACGCCAGCGCTGCTGGAGCTGGCGCTCGTGGCGCTGATCGCGATCGTCGGGCTGCGGATCGCCATCGATCCAGACGCGACGCTGGCGGTCTCGCCGCTCGGCGGGCCGGTCGTCGGGCTATTGGGGATCTGCGGCTTCGCCTTTTTGCTCGGCTCGAACGGCAGCCCGGACAGCCTGACGCTACACAACTTCTTCAAATTTGTGGTGGCGGTGCTGCTCTTCTTTTGCGTCATCAACCTGGTGCGGACGCGGGCGGACGCCAAGCGGATGCTGCGGATGCTGCTGCTGTTCGGCGGGCTAGCGGCGCTGATCGGGCTGGCGCTGTACGCGCTGCCCGACGCGCTGGCCGAGCAGATCCTGATCGTTTTTGGCCGAATCGGCTACCCGACGAGCGGGCGGGTGCTACGCTACGTCGAGGACGACCCGAACGGGCTGGCGCGGGCGATAGGGCTGGCGGTGGATCCGAACAGCTACGGCGGGATGCTGGCGCTGATCGGGGCGCTGGCGGCGGCGCAGTGTCTGTCCGAGCGCCCGGCGCTGCCGCGCAAGCTGCTGTTCCCGCTGACCGGCGCGGTGCTGCTGGCGCTGTTCCTGACCTACTCGCGCGCCGCGCTCGGTGGGGTGATTGTGGCGGCGATGTATGTGGCGACGCTGCGCTACCGGCGGCTGTGGTGGGTGATCCTAGGCGGCGGCGCGCTGGCAGCGGCGCTGCTGATCGGGCTGGGCGTGGGCGAACAGTTCGTCTCGCGGATCACCGAGGGGGTGCAATTCCGCGACCAGGCCAACCAAATGCGGCTGGCGGAGTACCAGAATGCGCTGGCAGTGATCGCTGCCTACCCGGTGTTCGGCATCGGGTTTGGCGCGGCCCCAGAGCTCGATCTGACCGCCGGCGTCTCCAGCATCTACCTGGCGATCGCGCAGCGCACCGGGCTGGTGGGGCTGGCGGCATTTCTGGGCGTCATCGGGCTTTTCTTCGCGCGTAATTTTGGCGCGCTGCGGGCGGCGGTGGCCGGCGGCGACGACGAGCGGGCGGCGTGGCTGGTGGGGCTGCAGGCGGCGGTGGCTGCGGCGCTGGCGGTGGGGCTGCTGGACCACTACTTTTTCAACATCGAGTTTTCGCATATGAGCGCGCTGCTGTGGGGCAGTATCGGCCTGGCGGTGGCCGCCGAAACAGTGGAGTGATGGATTATGGAACCAGTGACAGTCGGGGTGATCGGCGGGAGCGGGCTGTACACGATGGAGGGGCTGGCGGCGGTGGAGCGAGTGACGCTCGATACGCCGTTTGGCGCGCCGAGCGACGCCTACACCGTCGGGACGATCGGCGGGCGGCGCGTGGCATTTCTGCCGCGCCACGGCGTCGGGCACCGCCTGACGCCGAGCGAGGTGCCGAGCCGGGCCAATATCCACGGTTTCAAGCAGCTCGGGGTGCGCGCACTGATCTCGGTCAGCGCGGTGGGTAGCCTGCGCGAGGAGTATGCGCCGGGGCAGATCGTCATCCCAGACCAGCTCTACGACCGGACCAAGGGCGATCGACCTGCCAGCTTTTTTGGCGATGGGGTGGTTGCGCACATCGCCTTCGACCGACCGTTCGACGCCGGGCTGAGCGACCGGCTGGAGCGAGCCGCCGTGGCCGCCGGCGGGGCGGTGCATCGCGGCGGGACGCTGGTGGTGATCGAGGGGCCAGCGTTCTCCACGCTGGCTGAGAGCGAATCGTACCGGCGCGAAGGTTTCAGCCTGGTGGGGATGACAGCGCTGCCTGAGGCCAAGCTGGCGCGCGAGGCCGAGATCGCCTACGCGACGCTGGCGATGGTGACCGACTACGACTGCTGGCACCCGAGCCACGACTCGGTCACCGTCGAGGCGGTGGTGGCGGTGCTGCACGCCAACGTGCGCCTGAGCCAGGAGGTGATCAGGCAGGTGGTGCCGGCGATCGGCGATGACTTTGTGAGCCCGGCGCACAGCGCGATGGCGGCGGCGATCATGACTGACAGGGCAGCTATCTCGGCGGCGGCGCGAGAGCGGCTGGCGGCGATCGCCGGGCGCTACCTGGGGAATGAGCGTATTGACGATTGACAATGGGCGATTGACAAACGCCGCACTCTGATGCGAAGCGATGCTCGTGCGACTCAATCAACCCCGATTGTCACAGCACGAGTGTTCAGCGATCGGGCTACTCCAGGGCGAGCTTCGGGCTGGGGATGCGTAGGGTGACGGGCGCGGCGAAGACCCGGTTGCGGCCGCTGGCCTTGGCGGTGTAGAGCGCGCGGTCGGCCGCGTCGAGCAGCGCACTATAGTGCTCGATGGTGTCATTGAGCACCGCGACGCCGATGCTGACGGTGATCTGGCGCGGGACATCCGAGATGGCGTAGATCGCGGCGCGGATGCGCTCGGCGAGCCTTGTCGCGCCGATCAGATCGGTGCTGGGAAGGACGACGCCAAACTCCTCGCCGCCGTAGCGCGCCACGGTATCGGTCTCGCGGGCATTCTCGTGCAGCCGCTGCGCCACAAGCTGGAGCACGCGGTCGCCGGTGGGGTGGCCGAAGGTGTCGTTGAAGCGCTTGAAGTGGTCCACATCGAGCATCAGCAGGCTGAGCGGCGAGCGGTAGCGTCTGGCAGTTCTGAACTCCTGGTCGCAGCGCTCGTGAAAGGTGCGGTGGTTGAGCAGCCCGGTCAGGCCATCGGTGATGGCGAGCTCGGCGAGCTTGTGGTTGGCCTGTTCGAGCTGGTTACGCTGGACGGTGACGCGCTGCGCGAAGTCTTTGATCTGCTCGAACTGGGTCTCGATCAGCAGCTGGCTCTGCTTGCGCTCGGTGATATCCTCGGCGCTGCCGATGACCTGCCAGACATTCCCATCTGGGTGGCGCTTGAACACCGCGTCGCGCACGAAGATCCAGCGCCAGGTTCCATCGGCGTGGTGCATCCGATATTCGAGCGACTCGACCATCTGGTCGTCGGCGTGCATCAGGCGCACGATGTGGGCCGCAAGCAGCGGGCGATCTTCTGGGTGGATGCGCGCGCGGAGATCGACCCCTGGAATATCGAGGTAGATGCTCGGCACAAATCCGAACAGCGTGGCGAACGCTGCGTTGACGTACACGCTGCGGTCGGTGGCAAAGTCGAAGATCCGCAGCGCGTGAGGCGCGAGGTCGAGCACGCGGGTGATGAACAACCTGGACTCTTCGAGATCGCGCGTCGTCTGTTTGCGCTCGGTGATATCCTGGGCGATGCCAAATACCGAGACAGTCACCCCATCCGGCTGACGCTCGAAGACTACCTCGCGGCTCAGGAGCCAGCGCCACGCGCCAGAGCAATGCTGGATCCGATACTCGATCGAGCTGACCGCACCATCCGATGCGAAGCGCTGCAGCTCGCGGTGGCGCAGGACGCGCGGCAGATCCTCGGGGTGGATGAGCTGCGGCAGGAGATCGCTGCCCATGCCTTCAATATCTTCTGGCGAGTAGCCAAGAGCGGTGGCGATACTGCGGCTGACGTAGCGATTACACTGCGCGATGAGGTCGTAGACGTAGATAATATCGGGCGAGGTGGAGAGAAACTCGCCTATGAGCGCTGCGCCGATCGGCTGGTGAGGGAAATCGGCCATGTGCGCAATACTCCTACGACACGTCATCGTTGAATCTTATTATAGATTGGGCGATGGCGCGAACAATAGTCCATTCTGGCTACAAAACGGCGTCGGTTCGCACAGGGCAGAAGACGGCCAGGATGAACAGGAGCTACAGGATTACCGGGCAGCATGGAAGCACGTTTTCGTGCTGCTGCTGCGCAGCTCCGCTGCGCAGCAGCAGTAAAAACAGGAGCTACCGGGCTGCCGTAGGCCAAAAAAACGTATTGCGCAGCGTCAAAACCGTTTCCGTAGAACAAGCGTGATGTGCATGGGGGCTGCGCCCCTTCGACTACGCTCAGTGCACGCCCCAAACCCCTGCTCTGCGCTTCACGCGTTGACAACGCACGTAGGATTGCTCTAGCGCAGGCCGCGCGAGCGCACGAGCTCGTCGGAGAGCAGGCCGAGCAGCACGCCGGTGTTATGGCTCTCGAAGCGGGCGCGCTCGAACCACTGGACGGTATACTGCTGGCCATCGCTGAGCGTCTCGACCTGCGGCCCCGAGATCGGCAGGCCAAACAGCGCCAGGCTCTCGGCTGGCGTCTTCCCCGGTCGGCCATCGAACTCCAGACCGTGGGTTCGATAGTAGCTCAGGAATGGCTCGCAGACCGACTGCTGGGTCTGGTTGAAGTAGACACATCCGGCCTGCGGGATGCTCCTACCAAACACCTGCCAGTCTCGCCCGCCGCGCGCCAGCGTATCGACTCCGAGCCGACTGAGCAGGACATTGTACGGCGCGGCGTTCTCCGGGTGAAACTCGAAGCGGTGGCGCTCGAAGTACTGCACGGTGTAGTCGTTGCCATCCTCGCCGCGCTCGACGAACTCATCGCTGACCGGGAACCCAAAGATCGACAGCCCGCCGTTGCGCTGCCAGTAGTCCTGGAAGGCACCGCGGATCGTGTGGCCGGTCTCGGGGAAGAAGGCGCTGCCGTCATTGGGATTCGGCTGCGGGTCGAAGCTGGCGCGGCCCGGCGACCCGCCGGCCGCTGGCTGCGGCTGTGCGCCCGGCCGATAGTTCGGATCGGCTGCGGTCTGGAGCGCCTTGGCCACATCGAGCAGACCGCCGCCAAACTCTGAGTCTCGCCCTGGGGCTCCGCGATCGGCGGCGGTGGCCACCAGCAGCGCCGCCACCTGATCGTTAGTCAGCTCGGGGCGCAGCGTCAGCACCAGGGCTGCGGCGCCCGAGACATATGGGGCGGCGGCCGATGTACCGTTGGCGGCCTCGTAGCTATCGCCGCCGGAGCGCGACCAAACCGTGCTCCAGACGCCGACGCCGGGCGCCGCGATATCGACATAATCGCCAGTGTTGGAGAAGCCTGTGACCGAGGTCCCATCGGTCGCCGCGACGGCGAGGACTTCGGGGTAGGCCGCCGGGTAGCTCGGCTTATTCCCGGCGGACTGCTCGTTGCCAGATGCGGCGATCAGCAGCGCGCCCTTCTGATGAGCATAGATCACCGCATCGTGGAGCACCTCGGTGACCTCGTTGCCGCCGAGGCTCATGCTGATGATCCTTGCCCCTTGGTCGGCGGCCCAGCGGATTCCGGCGGCGATCTCGGCGTCCGAGCCCTGGCCATCGCTGTTGAGCACCTTGACCGGCAGGATCTTGCAGCCCCAGCAGACGCCAGCGATACCCTGGCCGTTGTTCGAGCTCGCGGCCGCCACGCCGGCGGTATAGGTGCCGTGGCCCTGGTCGTCGCTGGTGTCGCCGTTATTATAGGCAAAGTTATAGCCGGGGAGCAGCTTGCCACCGAGATCGGGGTGGCTGCGCGACACGCCGGTGTCCAGGATGGCGATCGTCAGGTCGCTCCCGGTGGTGATATCCCAGGCCTCATAGGCGCGGATTGCGCCGAGCGCCCACTGCTGCTTGACGATCGGGTCGTTGGGGGTGAGCAGCGCGTGTCTGACCGCGTTGCGCTCGGCGCTGACGACGCCGGGGGTGGCGCGCAGCGCGGCGATCGTGCGATCGACATCGGCCCCAGCGGCGAGGCGCAGGCGGTAGATGAAGGTACGGGGCGAGCGGCCGACGCTGAGCGACGCGCCGAAGCGACCGAGCGCGCCGACGAGCGGCGCAGATGACTGCACCACCAACTCGACCGACAGCGATGTGGCGGCGGCGGCGGGGATGGTCAGCACGAGCGAGAGCAGCAGAGCAGCGATGAGCGCGCGGGTGTTCATAGATGTCCTTCGCGAGAGTTGCGGCGTTATCTGGCATGATAGGACATGCCCCAGGGAGTCGGGATGAGCAATTGGTGATCGCTTACGATCAGGGCGCGTAGCCGCCACAGAACG
>JAYUUK010000267.1:0-12153 GCA_043754595.1 Roseiflexaceae bacterium
AAACCCCTGGCCGTCCAGCACATCGCGGATCTGTTTGAAGATCCGATGGCGCAGCGCGATATTCTTCTGCATGCGCTCGCGGCGCAGATCGAGGTAGCGATACTTGAGCCGCAGCGCCTCGTCCTCGCCGCCATCGCGGCTGATGGTGATCGGGGTGGGCTTGGCGGCGTTGAGCACGGCGGCGGAGAGCGCGACCACCTCGATGGCGCCGGTGGCGATCTCGGCGTTGACGGCATCGGCCGGGCGAGCGCGCACCAGGCCGCAGATCTGGACCACGAACTCGTTGCGGGTCTCGGCGGCGATGGTGTGGGCGGCCGGCTCTTTGGCGGCATCGAAGACCACCTGCGTCACCCCGTAGCGGTCGCGCAGGTCGATGAAGATCAATGGCCCGTGGTCGCGGCGGCGGTTGACCCAGCCGGCCAGCGTGACCTCCTGGCCATCGTGCTCGACGCGCAGCTCGCCGCAGGTATGGGTGCGAAACATGAAAACCTCGAATAAACGCGATATGTTGAGTGTATTATAGCGCAGAAGCGGGGGTGACAATTGACAATTGACGATTAGGGCGAAGGGGTAGCGAAGCGCGTCGCGATCGATCCCGGGGCGGCAATCCATGGGTGCGCTTGCTTCGCCTGTACGCGGAGCGGGGCGGGGCGAAGCGCGCAGCGCGATCGATCTACGTCGGGATTGAATACCGAGCGCTTGCTTCTCCCATACAGGCGGGGCGGGCGGGACGGGGCGCGCCGCGAGGGAGCGGGGCGAAGGGGTAGCGAAGCGCGCCACGATCGATCATTACGGGCGGGACGGGCGAGCGGCTCAGGCGGCGAGTCGATCGGCGACCCACGTCCGGTCGGCTTCGTCGAACGGCGGCAGCGGCGCGGCGTAGTCCAGCAGGCGCTGATAGCCGACGAGCGTGAAACAATCATCGACGGCGGCCTGGAGATCGAGCAACACGTCGGGGTCGAGCAATGGCACCGGCACCACCGGCAGACGCTGCGGCAGCTGGACAGCCCAGACCTGCACGGTTCCCGTATTTGTGCTGCGGGTCAGATAGACGTAGTATGGCGCTGGTGGGGGCGCGCCGTGCAGCTCGATGCGCTGGCCGAGGCGCAGCAGATCGATCTCGAGCTGACTGGTGAGGCTGGCGAGCAGATCGTAGCGGCGTCTGGCGTACTCGCGCGCGCCCTCGCCGTGCTTGTTGGAGGGCGACAGGATCTCGATCACGGTGACGAGGCGGCGCTCAGCGATATCGCGGATCTCGATGCTGAGCTGTGGTACCGGCGCGGCGTTGGCGAGCTCGATGGTTGGCCGGGTGGCGACGAGCACGCCACCCTGCGCCGTCTCAAGCGGCGGCGCGACCTCGCGAAGGACGTGGACATCCGGATAGAAGGAGCGCGGCTGCGACTCGAACAGGCCGAGCGCGCCAACATCGATGACGTAGCGTTTGGCCAGCAGCGCGACGTACCTGGGCGCGAGTTTGGGGAGCAGCTGCGCACGGATCTGACCCGCGAGCGTGCTGTGAAACTCCTGCCACAGATCGCCCTCCAGGAACGGATCCATCCCAGGGAACGGAGATCCCATCGTCTGCCTCCTTCGATCGTGGGGCCATGGTAGCAAGAAATGGCGAGCGGCGCAAGATGCGAATTCTGCAGATCTACAAAGATTACCCGCCGGTGCTCGGCGGCATCGAGGGCCACCTGCGCGATCTGGCCGAGGGCATGGCGGCGCGCGGCCATGATGTGACGGTGCTGGTCGCGAGCCGCGGTCGCAGCACCAGGATCGAGCGCGTCTCGCCGCGTCTGACGATCGCGCGCGCCGGGCGTCTGCTGCACGCCGCGAGCACCCCGATCGCCCCGGCGATGCTGACTATCGCGCGCGCCGCCCGGCCGGACGTGGTCCACCTCCACTTCCCCTATCCGCCGGGCGATCTGGCGGCGCTGGCGGCCGCAGCGCCGCTGGTGGTGACGTACCACTCGGATATCGTGCGGCAGCGCCTGCTGCGCCAGATCTACGCGCCGCTGATGGCGCGGACGCTGGGGCGGGCGCTGGCGATCATCGCCACCAGCCCGAACTATATCGCCTCCTCGCCGGTGCTGGCGCGCTACGCGGCGAAGTGCGCCGTCGTGCCGCTGGGAGTGGATCTGACCAGATTTACGCCAGACCCAGAGCCGAGCGTAGGCCACGAGCCGCTCAAGCTGCTGTTCGTCGGGCGGCTGCGCTACTACAAGGGGCTGCACCTGCTGCTCGATGCGCTGACGCGGCTGCCCGGCGCGATCCTCTGGCTAGCGGGGAGCGGGCCGGAGGAGGGGCGGCTGCGGCGGCAGGCGGCGGGCCTCGGTCTCGGCGAGCGGGTGGCATTCCTGGGGGATGTGCCAGACGCCGATCTGCCGGCGCTGTACCGCGCCGCAGATATCTTCGCGCTGCCGTCGCAGCTGCGCTCCGAGGCGTTCGGTATCGCGCTGCTTGAGGCGCTGGCGAGCGGGCTGCCGTGCGTCTCGACCGAGCTTGGCAGCGGGACATCGTACATCAACCGGCACGGCGAGACCGGGCTGGTGGTGGCCCCCGGCGATGTGGGCGCGCTGGCGGATGCGCTGCGGGCGCTGGCGGGCGATGCGGCCATGCGGGCGCGGATGGGCGCTGCGGCCAGGTCGCGCGCGGCGTCCGGCTTCGGCGTGGCGCGGATGCTCGATGGCGTGGAGGAGATCTACCACACAGCCGGACAGGTTGTCCACAGATAGGCACAGATAGCCACAGATAGCGGGCAGCCGGGCAGGTTATCTGCTCATTCCTCATTGATAACCGTCAATCGTCAATCGTCAATTACCGCGTCTCGGTGACTTTGCGCAGCCCGCGCGGGGCGTCCGGATCGTGGCCGCGCGCCCTGGCGAGGTGAAAGGCCAGCAGCTGGCCTGGGATAATCTGCACCAGCGGCGTCAGCCGCTCATCGACGCCGGCTGGCAGCGCGAGCGGCAGCGCGGCGGCGTCGAGCACCTCCGGCGCATCGCTGATCGCCGCGACCACCCCGCCGAGCTCGGCGATCCGCCGCGACAGCGCCGCGAGACCGGGACTGGTGGGGCCGCTGGCGGCCAGCACGATCGCCGGGAAGCCGGGTCGCACCAGCGCGATCGGGCCGTGCTGGAAATCCGCCGCTGAGTACGGCTCGGTCGGCACGTAGGTCAGCTCCTTGAGCTTGAGCGCGGTCTCCCAGGCGCTGGCGTAGCTGTAGCCGCGCCCGATGGTGACCATGCTCTCGGCGCCAACGATGGCCGCGGCGATCTCGGCGGCGCGCGGCTCGGTGGCCAGCGCTGCGGCGATGGCGTCTGGGATGGTGCGCAGCAGCGCCATGCCGGCGGCGTCATCGGCGAGGGCGAAGCCGAGCAGCGCCAGCGCGCCGAGCTGTGCGGTGTAGGTCTTGGTGGCGGCGATGCTGCGCTCCGCGCCGGCGTGAAGCGGGATGACCACCTCGGCAGACCGCCCGAGCAGCGAGTCAGGCACATTGGTGATCGCGACGGTCGGCGCGCCGGCGGCGCGCGCGTCCTGGACGACGGCGCAGATATCTGGTGAGGCGCCAGACTGCGAGATGCCGATCACCAGCGCGCCTTCGAAGCGCAGCTTTACGCCGTAGAGCGAGTGGAGCGACGGGGTGGCGAGCGCGACCGGCAGCCCGAGCAGCGCGCCGAAGAGGTACTGCGCGTAGCGGGCGGCGTTGTCCGATGTGCCGCGGGCGGCGATCAGGACGTAGGCGATCTGGCGGCGGCGCAGGGTCGCCGCGACCCGCAGCGTCGCTTCGACCTCGGCGTCGAGCAGCCGCAGCAGCGACGCCGGCTGCTCGGCGATCTCATCGTGTAACAGCGACATCGCAACCTCCTTCGGCATAGACGACGCGACCTATGGCATGGCATGCTGAGCGGCACCGCCTCGTATCAAGCTCTGGCAATTGCTCCGCGCCGCGAAGCAGCTGTGCTGGTGCAACCTCACGCATACAGCTGGGCATCTGGGCGTTGTTGCAACTATCTGTTGACACAAAACGCAAAAGACCCCGGCGCATGCTGCGCCGGGGTCTCGTGATTCAGAGCTACTTGACCGTCAGGACACCCTTCATGCCGCCGGCGTAGTGGGCCGGGTAGGTGCAGAGGAAGGTGTACGTGCCGGGGGCCGGAGCCTTGAATGTGATGGTCTCGCTGCCGCCTGCCGGCAGGATCTTGCCAGCCGCGATCACATCGGGGCTGCCAGCCGGGACGTAGCCAGCGGTGTCGCCGGCGTTCGCGCCCTCGTCATCGACCTTCTGCGCCACATCGTCGCCGCCCTTGACCAGCACCCAGTTGTGCTGCTGCGCCGTCGAGTTATTCTTGAACGTGACAGTGACATCGCTGCCGGTGGCCGCCGCAAGCGTCACCGGGGCGTACGCCAGATTCTCGCCGTCGGTGCCGACGCTCAGCGTGCTGCCGCCGCCGGCCGGCTTGGTGGTCGTGCCGCCGCATGCCCCGAGCGCCAGCGCACCGGCCACGGCCACGCCGGCCAGCCAAAATCGAATGTTGGACTTCATTCCGAAGCTCCTTTGCATAATCTGTTGTCTTTACAACAGTGCGTATTTTATCACAAACTCGCGGATTGTCAATTCCGCCTGGTCGATATAGCCGCTCTAGGAGCGGCTATTTGCGCGCACGAACCCCAGGATATCGATTCGCGAGCGCGTGATCTGAAGCGAGTCGCCCGCTACGATCCGCTCCGCCCCAAGCTTCGCCGCCAGCGATGGTGCCGCCACGTTCGTCCGCACGCCAATCGCACCGGCGCCGATGTCGAGCAGCAGCTCGGTGTAGAGCGTCTCGTATGGCAGATGTCCGCGCTCCACCTCCCAGACTGTTACGTCGATCGCCGCGCCGTAGATCTCGGGCATCGCGCTGATCGAGCCGCGCTCAGCCAGCATGCCATACCGCCGCTCGCCGCGCTGGATCGCGATCGTTCCGAGCATGCTTAAGATCTGCGCAGTACCATCCTCGCCAAGGAGCGCCGGATCGACCCGGTGGTGCCGATCGACGACGCCGAGGCGCAGCGGCCGCTCCTCGCCGAGCCAGGCTCCAGCGACCTCCAGCACAATCAGCGGCAGGTAGCGCCGCCCATCGCGATGCAATTCGCCCTGACGGTACTCGGCGAAGCGACACGGTAGACCGAGCCTATCGCGCGCGGCGAACTGCATCACGCCTCCCGATCATCGTCGGCGCGGCGGATCAGCGCGGTGCGCAGCGCCTCGACGAACTCAGACGGCCGCTCGGGGCTGATGATCAGCGGATCTGTGGTGCTGCGAGCCAGCGCCACCAGCCGCTGCCGGTTGGTAGCCAGAAACACCACCGTCCCGTAGGGTGCGAGCTGAAATCGGCCCTGGTAGCCAAACACCCCGGCGTTGAACGAGCGGCGCATACCGCTGCGCGGCGTATCCGAGAGCGCGTTCGCCAGCGATACCGCGACCACCTTATCGTACGTGACGACGACGGCGCGGCTCCAGCGGCGTCTGATCGTCAGGCTTTCGGCCCCGACCTCATACGTCACCGGCTGCACAGCGTAGTTCAGCAAGAGCCATACCATCAGCGAGAGGGCCAGCGCCACCGCGATCAGCGGGCCGAACCAGCCGATGGTAAAGAAAAGCAGCCCGCTGAGATACAAAAACAGCACTGGCAGCAGGATTGCGCCGCCGAGCATCGCGATGCCGTTGGTGATCTGTTGCGCGTAGCTGTCTAGCGGCGCGGCGGCGAAGGATTGCTTCACGTCAGCTCCGGCATCTCGACCGGCTCCTCGCGCGGCTCGCACACGCCGCAGAATAGCGCGCGGGCCGTGACCACCGCCTTCTGATGGCTGTGCGAGTCGGCGTAGAGGGCGACGATATGCGGCATCTCTCTGATGTGGTCTTTGCAGATGGCGCGGCCGCAGAAGATACATACGCCGTGGGCGGGGCGCTCGCAGTGCCAGCAGTTCATAGAATCCTCGTTACTCAGGCGTGCGATCATTGTAGCAGATCCGCCACAGCGCGAGCGCGATGATCAGCGCGCCGTAGAGCGGCAGCGCCAGTAGCAGCACGCCCCAGCCGCGGTGGGTCAGCTCCAACAGCCACGCCGCGCCGCCAGACCACCCGGGTCTGACCCAGACGAGCGCAACCCCGGCGGCCGCTACCAGCAGATAGCCGGGGCGTCGTTGGCTGTGACCGTACTGTACCAGGGCGAGCGTGGGAAGCAACAGCAGCATCAGGTTATAGTAGCCATTGAGCGGCGAGAGCAGCAGCATCAGTGCCGACCATAGGCTGTAGGTGCGCGCCCAAGCTGCCGGTGGCTGGTCAGTTCGTGCCACCAGCAGCCCGCCGACCACAAGCGCCCCGCAGCTCAGCAGCGTCAGCCCGAGCGCCAGGGCGGGCAGATCGGCGAGCGGGGCTGTGAAGCTGTTGACGGTGAGCAGCCGCGACCAGAAACCGTAGATCGAGACGTTGAACTCGGCGGCCACCGGTGGACGACGGCTCGCGTCGAGCGCGCTGGCGATGAACTGCGTGTATGGGCGCGGCCCGTAGGCGGCGAGCGACGCGCTCACGATGACCAGCGTCGTCATCGCGGCCCCGGCGATGGCGCGCCACATGCGCTGCCGCAGCAGCAGAAGCCCGAAGATCGCTGGGTAGAGCTTGAGCAGCGCGCCAAGTGCGAGCGCGGTTCCCTGCCCCCATGGGTAGCGTCGCAGCGCCAGCGGCGCTGCCACCAGCGCAGCGATAGGAATGCCAAGCTGCCCTAGGTTGAGACATGCGCGTGTCGGCGGGGCGAGCGCGACGAGCAGCGCGACGACGCCCCACCAGCTGCGGAGCTCAGCTTCGAGCAGCGCGCCGCACGCGATGGCCACTAGCGCCAGCAGCAGCGCGACGCTGAGGACAAACCACAGTAGCTGGAGTGTGGCGAACGGGATCCACACAAACGGCAGCAGCAGGTAAGCGAGCAGCGGTGGGTAGATGAAGCCGGATCCCTGGCCGTACGGGTGACCCTCGCTGGCGATGGAGGCCGCGCCGGTCAGGTAGATCTGAACGTCGCTGTAGGTCGAGTTGAGGTCGCGGACATAGCTGACGAGCAGGAGCACCGCCAGCAGCGCACAGCACAGATTGGCGATCGGGCGCACGCGCCATGTGCGGGGTGCGTCCATGGCGCTACGCCACCGCGCGCCAGACGAGTCCGTCTTCGCCACACTCCAGCGCCGCCCGCCCTCGGCTCGCCAGATAGGTCAGGTGGGCCGAGATGCCGGAAAGATAGACGGCGTAGGCGGCGACGTTGGTCTGCCCGAGCCCGAGCGTGGCCCGCACCCGCCGCCCGATGCTGGCGAGGTCGCCTGGCTGCGACAGCGCCGCCGCCACCGCGTCGCTCCCGGCGAGCACCGCATCGCGGTTGGCGGCGAGCGTCTCGCCGAGCGCATCGCGCCCGAGCAGTTCGCCGTGGCTTGGCAGCGCGAAGTCATCGTCGCCGCCGGCGATCGTATCGAGCGACGCGAGCTGCCCGCCGATCTCCTGGGCGTACGGCAGCACATGCTTGGCGACGATCGCCCGGCCGAAGAAGCCGTCTGCGGCGAGCAGCACGCCGTCCATGCGCACGCCGAGCTGCCCGAGGCTGTGGCCATGAAGCGTGACAACGCCGAGCTCGACGCCCGCGATCGTGAGCAGCTCGCCCTCGATCAGGTGGTGGACCGGCGAGCCTTTGGCCATCACAAACTTGCTCTGCATAGCGGCGGGCGGCGCGGCACCGAGGCTGAGGTAGACCGGCTCGAGCAGCGGGTTGGCGATCAGTGCGGCCTCGAGCGGCGGGGCATAGACCTGGATGCCCGGGACATTGCGCAGCAGAAAATCGTTGCCGCCGATGTGGTCGGCATGGTGGTGGGTGTTGACGATCGCGCGCAGCGTCAGCTTGGCAGCATCGAGCGCCTTGCGGATGGCGCGGCCGGCGTCCTTGTCGATGCCGCTGTCCACGATGATCGCGCCGCCGTCGCCGGTGGCGACCACGCCGATGTTGTTGGAGCCGGGCAGGTAGCTGACGCGCCCGGCGATTGGGATGAGCATTGTGTCCTCGCTTTGCTGCGCAGGCGCTGCACCCCTTCGGCTGCGCTCAGAGCTTGCCCTGAGCGCAGCCGAAGGGGCAAATTCTTCACCCACAGGCTCCGTGTCGCGATTGGACTCGCGCAGGCGCTGCGCCCTGCACCCGCGTCAGGGGCACCGGCCCCCGACACCCCGGCGAGGGGGATTCTCCCCCTTCGAACCCCCAAAGGTGACGCTCACGCTAGCGTCCCGGCGTGCCTCCCCCGTCCAGGTGAGCAGCGTGCGTCCGCCTCGCGTGCTGCCGCTCCGTCGCCGCTGCGCTGCCCGGCCTCCTGGCTGGCATCGCGCCCCTACGGCCTATCGTTGGACAACCTGCGTGGCGTGTGTGCCTAGCTGTGGATGATCTGCTCGACTGCCCTGTCAATACGGTAGTCGTCGCCGGCGCTCTCCAGCGGGTCCTTACGCAGCCGGTGGCGCAGGCAGAGCGCGGCCACGCTGGCCACATCGGCGGGCGTCGCGGCGTCGCGCCCATCGTAGGCCGCCAGCGCCACCGCCGCGCGGCTCAGCGTCAGCTCGCCGCGGTGCCCATCGATCTGCAGCGCGACGCACAGGTCGGCGGCGGCCAGCAGCGCGTCATCGCCGAGCTGCACCGCAGGCAGCAGCTTGTGGGCTCTGGCGAGCGCCCGGCGCATCTTCTGCTGCTCTTTGTCCCACTGCGCGGCGAAGGCGTGCGGGTCAAGGTCGTAGGCGCGGCGGCGCCTGACCACCTCCATCCGCTGCTGTACGTCGTTGATGGTGGTGATACGGGCGTGGAGGCCGAAGCGATCCAGCAGTTGCGGCCGCAGATCCCCCTCCTCCGGATTGCCGCTGCCCACCAGCACGAAGCGCGCCGGGTGGCGCACGCTCACCCCCTCGCGCTCGACGACGTTGACGCCGCTCTGCGCCACGTCCAGCAGCAGGTCCACCAGGTGGTCCTCCAGCAGATTGACCTCATCGATGTACAAAAAGCCGCGGTTGGCGCGAGCCAGCAGCCCCGGTGCGAAGGACTGTACGCCGTCGATCAGCGCCCGCTCGATATCCAGCGAGCCGATCACACGATCCTCGGTGGCGCCCAGCGGCAGATCGACCACAGCCACCGGCGTGGCGGCTGCGGCGCGCCGGTCGCCATGCAGCTGGCTGCAGTACGGGCATGCCGGCGATGGCCTGGCCGGGTCGCAGCGGTACGGGCAGCCGACGGTGGCCTTCATCGGCGGGAGCAGCGCCGCCAGCGCACGCACCGCGGTGCTCTTGGCGGTGCCGCGGTGGCCCATGACCATCACCCCGCCGATCGCGGGGTCGACGACGCACAGCAGCAGCGCGCGCTTGAGCTCGGCCTGCCCGACGATCGCGGCGAACGGGTAGACCGGGGTGGGGGACGTTTCTGTCATGAACTCTATTGCTCTTCAGACTAATTATTGGCTAGCGCCACCAGCTCGGTCAGCCCGATGCGCTCGTTGCGGAAGGCGGCCACATCGAGCTTGGCCAGCAGCGCCAGCGATATGGCGAGGATCAGCGCCTCGGCGAAGAACACGCCGGTGTAGCCGGCCACCGCGCTGCCCGTGGCGGCGGCGATCACATCGCGGCCGATGCCGCCGAGCAGCGTGCCCACCCCGCGCGCCAGCGAGTCGGCGACGCTCCAGGCGCCGATGAACAGCCCGGCCTGCGCTGGGGTGGTCATGTCCAGCATCAGCCCCAGGTTGGACGAGGTGGAGATGCCGGTGCCGAGCCCGAGCAGCGCCACGCCTGGCACGAACAGCGGCTGCGAGGCCAGCGCGCCGCTGAGCCCGATCAGCGCCAGCCCGCCGATAGCCAGCAGCGCCCCGATGGCCGCGCCCTGGCGCTTGCTGACGCGGCGGCTCAGCCAGAAACCGTAGCCCAGCAGCGCCAGCAGCGTCGCGCCGCCCCAGGTGGCCGTCAGCTGCGTCGTCTGGCGGATGCCCATGCCAAACGCCTCGGCCCCAAACGGTTCGAGCAGGATGTCCTGCCCGAGGATCGCCGCCAGCATCAGCACCAGGTAGACGAAGAACAGCCGCGCCTGCGGGTTGACCAGCAGGTCTGCCGGTTTGGCACCGTCGGGGGCGGCGGCGGCCGGCGCGCGCGCGGTGCGCGGCTCCAGCCCGACGAGCCCGACGGCGGCGAGCAGCAGCGCGATGCCGCAGACCACGGCGAAGACCGCGATCAGCCGCCCCTCGCTGAACGGCTCGACGGCGCGGCTGACGCTGATGGCAGTGATGATCAGCGATGTGATCATCATAAACCACATCACCGAGATCGTCCGCGAGCGCTGCGCCTCGCTTGAGAGGTCGGAGGCCAGCGCCAGGTAGGCTACCACCGCCAGGTTGTAGCCAAAGCCCCACAGCCCGAAGGCCAGGGCGGCGAGCGCGATGCCCCAGCCGCCGCGCGCCATGCTGAACGCTGCGAACGGCGCGAGCAGCGTGCCGGCGAGGCAGAGCACCACGCCGATCGCGATGTACGGCGTGCGGCGGTAGCCGGCGATCGGGTTGCGGTCCGAGAAGCGGCCGATAGCGATCTGCAGCGGCGAGAACAGGTACGGCAAGATCACCAGCAGCGCCGTCAGGCTCGCCAGCAGCCGCAGGTCGTGGATCATGACCCGGTTGAGCACGCCATTGATCAGGACGAAGGTCATCGCCACGGCGATGTGGAGCAGGCCGAGCCTGATGTTTTTGACGATCGTCATTGGGGCTCCTTTCCCGGGCAGTTATCTAGAGAGGCACAGATAGAGCAATCCTATTGGAGGAGAAAAGGGATGATCTCGGGGACACCCAGAGGGTACTCGGCCCCCAAACCCCCGCTATGCGCTTCGCGCGTGTACAACACACGTCGGGCTGTATCTGCTGCTATCGGTTCTATCTGTGGACGCCTTCCATACGGTCTTCGAGATCGGCGTAGGCCTCGCGCAGGGCGTCTAGCGTGGTCTCATCGGCGTCCCAGAATCCGCGCCCGTTGGCCTCAAGCAGCCGGCGCGGGATGGCGGCGGCGGCGTGCGGGTTGAGCTCGGCCAGCCGCTTGCGCATCGCCTCGTCCAGCACGAAGGTCTCGGCCACCTGCTGATAGACCCAGCCGTCCACCGCGTTGGCCGTCGCGCTCCAGCCGTAGGTGTTGGTCACGCGGGTCTCGATCTCGCGCACCCCTTGGTAGCCGTGGGCCAGCATCCCTTCGTACCACTTGGGGTTGAGCAGCTTGGCGCGGCTCTCCAGCCTGACGATCTGCTCCAGGGTGCTCAGCCGCCCGGTGGTGGTCAGCGCCTCGGCCACGAACACCGCCGGCCGCTTGCCGCGCAGCAGCTCGACGCTCTTCGTCACGCCGCCGAGATACTCGTAGTAGTGGTCGATGTCGCTCACGCCGACCTCGAAGCTGTCGATGTTCTGGAACGTGGCGTCCACCGTCGCCAGCGCTCGCTCCATCTCGGCCCGCGCCTCGCGCCACTGCCCGCGCGCCCCAAACGCGAAGCTCTTGCGCACCACAAACGCCTCGGCCAGCTGCGTCTGGTCATCCCAGGTGCCGCTCTCCACCAGATGGTTGACGTTGGCACCGTAGCTGCCTGGCGCGTTGGAGAACACCCGCGTCGATGCCTCGTCCAGCCCGATGCTGTGGTTGGCGAGCTGCTCAAGCGCGTGGCGTCTGACAAAGTTCAGCTCGATAGGCTCGTCCGCCGCCGCCGCCAGCCGCGCCGCCCTATCGATCAGCAGCATCTGGTGGCTGAGCAGATCGCGGAAGATGCCGGAGACGGTGACGACCACATCGATCCGTGGCCGGCGCAGCTCCTTGAGCGAGATCAGCTCGACATCGCTGACCTTGCCGAGCTCGTCGATCACCGGGCGTGCCCCGAGCAGCGCCAGCGCCTGCGCCACGCCTTCGCCGTCGCTCTTGAGATTATCTGTGCCCCACAGCACCAGCGCGATGCTCTGCGGCAGGCTGCCCTGCTCGGCGGTCAGGCGGGTCAGCAGCTCACAGACCAGCTTCTCGCCGGCCTCCATGGCGTGCGGCGTCGGCACGCGGAACGGGTCGAGCCCGTGGATGTTGCGCCCGGTCGGCACCACGGCCGGATT
>JAYUUK010000268.1:0-3996 GCA_043754595.1 Roseiflexaceae bacterium
ATTGGTGGCGAATCCTCAGCAGGAGGCCGCGTCCAAAAAATGCGCCGGATTTCTGCAGTAGGATGCGGTAGCGCCATTGCAGGTGCGTCGAGCAAATCCGCTTAAGGAGCAGGCCATGTCACTTCAGCCACACGCGCTCTACTGGGTCCCTGAAGACACTGCCCGCGTTGCTCGTGCCATCTTTCCCGAGGGCAACCTCGTGATGCGGATCTCTGACGAACTGGGGATGCTCGTTCGCGATTGTGACGTTGCCGACGTCGTTGCCACGGAGGGGCGGCCTGCTGAGTCCCCGGTCCGGCTTGCCCTTGTCACCTTGCTCCAATTTTGGGAAGGCTTGACGGATCGGCAGGCTGCCGATGCGGTTCGCACCCGCATCGACGGGAACTACCTGCTCTGTTTGGATCTGACCGACCTCGGCTTCCACCATACGGTCGTGAGCGAGTTTCGCAGTCGGTTGGTGCTTCACGGCGCTGAGCGCCGCATCTTCGATGCCATTCTTACCACCGCTCAGGAGCGTGGGTTGCGCAAAGCCGGCGGTCGGCAACGTCGTGATTCCACCCACGTCCTTGGCGCCATCCGTGCGATGACCCGTCGTGACGTAGTGACGGAACGTCTTCGCTCCCTGCTCAACACGCTGGCAACACCAGCGCCTGAGTGGTTGCGCGCACACACGACGGCTGCGTGGGTAGACCGCGACGGCTTGCGCGCCAGTGCGTATCGACTGCCCAAGAGTCAAGAGAAACGCGCGGCTTGGGCCAAGCACATTGGCTGTGATGGACGCGCACGTCGCACCGCGCTTTATGCTGAACCGGAAGGCAGCGCACTGCGGAACGAGCCAGCCGTGGCGACAGTGCGGCTGGTGTGGCTCCCGAACTTCGTGATGGGAGACGGCGTTTTCCGCTGGCGCACCAATGATGCGACACCACCTCCTGGCCGGTGCATCGGGTCGCCATACGCTGTCGACGCTCGCGACGCCACCAAGCGCCAAACCCACTGGGTTGGCGACAACGTGCATCTGACCGAGACAGATAGCGATGACCAGCCAAACAGCATCACCAACGTCGAGACCACACACGCCGCTGTTTCAGATGATGCCGTCACGGAAACCATCCACGCCTCGCTGGCTGAGCATCACCTTCTGCCCGAAAAACACGTTGCCGACACGGGGTATGTGAACGCAGCGTTGTTTGTGAGCAGCAAAACCAGCGACAGCATTGAGGTAATCGGCCCAACACGAGGTGATAATCACGGGCAGGCGAAGGACAGAAACGGGTTTGCAGCACGGAACTGCACGATTGACTGGGAGCAGCAGCAGGCAATCTGTCCAATGGAGCAGGTCTCCAACAGCTGGACGCCTGCGGTTGACCGCTTCAAGAACGACGTCATCACGATCACATGTGCGACCACAGACTGCCAGGTCTGCCCCGGTGTGGAGCACTGTACGACGTCGACCCCGCCGCGCCGAACTAGCACCGTACGGCCACAAGCGCACCATGAAGCGCTGTTTGCTCGCCGCGAGCGTGAGCAGACCGCAGCGTACAAAGCTGAGTACGCCAAACGGGCAGGAATTGAAGGCACGATTGCGCAACGTGTGCGAACAACGGAGGTTCGTCGTCCACGCTCCATTGGAAAAGCGAAAACGCATCGTGCGCATCTGATGGCGGCTGCCATCATGAACGTCGTGCGTATCGTGCGTTGGCTTGCGGGCGAGCAGAAGGCGCACACAAAGCGTTCTCCGTTCGCGCGCCTCTCCCAGGGAGCGACATGACCATCCAGGGGATTCGCCACCAATATCAGGTTGCGTGAAAAGGAGCCGCTTCAACAACGTGCAGCGCATTGGACAGCGGCAATGTCAACCATGATCACCAAAGATGCGGGAGAGCCACAAAACTGGGGCAATATCAGATTACGATCATTCTGCGACTGCGCCGGCGTACGGTAGCGCTGCAGCACGAGGTGATCCAGCTCCGCCGCGCAGCCGGCGCAGCATTAACCGCCCTCCCGCACGGCGCGTGGAGCGAGGCCGAGTGGATGATCCTCGATAAGGAGCCGTAAACCCAGATCATCGTGGCGTGCGATCGTGGTCGCGCTCCCTGGAACGCGCCACATCGCTGCGAGCGGTGGCTGATGACCACGAAGTAGTAATCGTCGCGCCACACCCAATAATAAGGCGGCTCCTGTGATGCGATGGTTCTACCGGAATGGACAAGTTGATGCTTCATACCTGACAGTGGGCGCGACGATGGCCTGGATGCGGCCATCCCCAAACAGATGAGGATGCAACGACGTGTGGAAGACACTCTTCTGGATCATCGGCGGGCTGACGGCAGCCATTGTCGCCGCCCTCGCATATGGATCGAACCGCTGGCAATCCGCCACCAGCGCGATGCACGCCAACCTGGAGGCGGCCCGGCGCCCGGTTGGCCCAACAACCTATAGTGCCGCTGAGCTGATCGGCCTGCCCGCGCCGGTACAGCGCTACTTTCGCGCCGCCCTGACCGATGGGCAGCCCATGATTGCGGCGGTAACGGTAGAGCACACCGGCATCTTCAACATGGATCCCGCCGGCGACCAATGGAAGCCGTTCAGCTCAACCCAACGTGTGATCACCCAGCGGCCTGGCTTCGACTGGGAGGCGCGCATCGCGCTGCTGCCTGGCCTGCGGGCGCGCGTCCACGATGCCTACATCGGCGGCGAGGGGAAGTTGCACGCCTCGCTATTCGGACTGGTGTCCGTGGCCGAACTGCGCGGCACACCGGAGCTCGCGCATGGCGAGCTGCTGCGCTGGTTTGCCGAGGCCACCTGGTATCCAACGGCGCTGCTGCCGAGCCAAGGCGTGCGCTGGGAGGCGGTCGACGACCACTCGGCTACGGCAACTCTGCGGGACGGCGCGACGACCGCGACGCTGCTGTTTCGCTTCAACGCTGACGACCTGATTGACTCTGCCCGCGCCGAGGCGCGCGGGGCGCTGATCGACGGGGTGAATGTGCCAACGCCGTGGGAATGCCGCTGCTGGGCCTACGAACGGCGCGCTGGCATGCAAATCCCGCTCGAAGGCGAGGCGGCATGGATGTTTCCTGCAGGGCCGGGGCCTTACTGGCGCGGCCGAATCAACAGCATCGTGTACGACGTTCGTGCGTTGGAAACGCGCGAAGCGCAGCGCGGGGGGGGTGGGGCCGGGTACCCTCTGGGTGTCCCCGAGATCTCGCCCTTCCCTACACTGATAGGATTGCTATAGAAGGCACGGGCCTCGGCCAGCAGTTGATGATCCGTCAGCGCCGCAACATCGACGATCACCGCGCCGACGATCCGAATCGGCGATCTCGGGGTGCTGCGATGAGCGATCTTCATACCGCCTGCGGCGCAGGCGCTAGACTCAAATCACATCCGGCAAGGATACGTGACCTACAGAACGAGAAACCATCATGAACCTTCCGATCCACGCGATGATCGAGTGCACCGACGGACCGTGCGGCCGCTCGATCGCGGTCCTGCTCAACCCGGTCATCCAACAGCTGACCCGTCTCGTGGTGCACGAGCCCGGCCTGCTTGGAACAGCGCGCATGGTCCCAATCGAATTCGTGACTGAGAGCACGCCCGAGCTCATCCGCCTACGTTGCACCAAGGCCAAACTTGTCGACTTGCCGCCGTTCGTCACCACCCATTACCTCCCGGCGACGCCCGAGCTTTCCCCGAGCGATGCTGATGGTGTGCGGTCCTGGCCGTATGTCGCCACAGAAGCGGGGATCAAGGTTGATCGGGAGAACACCGACGCCGACGAGCTCGCGCTCCATCGTGGCGCACATGTCCACGCCACCGACGGAGCTGTCGGGGAGGCCGAAGGGTTTTTCATCGACCCAGCCGATAACCGGATCACCCACGTCATCGTGCGCGCAGGGCAGCTCTGGGGTCGCCAGGATACCACCATTCCCGTCGCGCAGATTGACCATATCGAGACTGATGTGGTCTACCTCACGCTGACCAAGCAACAGATTG
>JAYUUK010000269.1:0-3990 GCA_043754595.1 Roseiflexaceae bacterium
TGACCGATGCCTGAGATGAGCGGCCAGCAATCTGCTGCTACGGCGCTCAGCGCGTCCACGATCGACAGCTGGTTCGCCGCGAGCGGCTGGCAGCCATTCCCGTTTCAGCGCGAGACCTGGGATGCGTATCTGCGCGGTCGAAGCGGCCTGATCCACGCCACCACTGGTGCCGGCAAGACCTACGCCGCCTGGTGCGGCCCGCTGATCGAGGCGCTCGCCGCGCCGCGCGCCGCAAAGCCGCCGCCGCTGCGCGTCCTCTGGCTCACACCGCTGCGCGCGCTCGCCGCAGACACCGCCGGCGCGCTCCAGGCCCCGCTCGCCGCGCTCGGGCTGCCGTGGACGGTGGAGACCCGCACCGGCGATACCGCAGCTGCGACCCGCGCCCGCCAGAAGGCCCGCCTGCCCACCGCGCTCGTCACCACGCCGGAGAGCCTATGCTTGCTGCTGACCCGCGCCGACGCCGCCGAGATCTTCGCCGACCTGCGCTGCGTGGTGGTGGACGAGTGGCACGAGCTGCTGGCCAGCAAGCGTGGCACCCAGACCGAGCTGTGCCTCGCCCGGCTGCGCGCCATCGCCCCGGTAATGCGCACCTGGGGGCTCTCCGCCACCCTTGGCAACCTCGAAGAGGCGCTGGCGGCGCTTGTGGGTGTGAGCGGCCAGAAGCCAGAAGCCAGAAGCCAGGAGCAAGCAGACAGAAGCCAGAAGCCAGGAGCCAGGAGCAAGCAGCGAGAAATTGATCCATAGTCACCTCGCCGCGACCACCGCAACGATGACGGACGACGCACAGCCCATGATGGACGACCCGCAAGGAAACAACGGCGTCGGCCTCATCGCGTCATCCCTTCATCCCTTCACAGAGTTGCCCCCACTGATTATCCGCGGCCTGATGCCCAAGGCGCTGACGATCGACGCGATCATCCCCGAGACGATCGAGCGCTTCCCCTGGGCCGGCCACCTCGGGCTGCGGCTGCTGCCACAGGTCATCGAGGCGATCGAGGCGGTGCGCACCACGCTGGTCTTCACCAACACCCGCGCCCAGACCGAGACCTGGTACCAGGCGATCCTGGAGGCCCGCCCGGAGTGGGCCGGCGCGATCGCGCTCCACCATGGGTCGCTGGATAAAGCGACCCGCGCGTGGGTCGAGCAGGGGCTGCGCGATGGGGCGCTGCGCTGCGTGGTCTGCACGTCGAGCTTGGACCTCGGGGTGGACTTCAGCCCGGTGGAGCGGGTCATCCAGATCGGCAGCCCAAAGGGCGTGGCGCGGCTGCTCCAGCGCGCCGGGCGCAGCGGCCACCGCCCTGGCGTCCCGAGCCGGGTCACCGTCGCGCCGACCAACACCTTCGAGCTGATCGAGGTGGCCGCCGCCCGCGACGCCGTGGCCGCCGGGGCGATCGAGCGCCGCAGTCCGCCCGATCGCCCGATCGACGTGCTGGTGCAGCATATGGTCACCGTGGCGCTCGGCGGTGGCTTCGAGCAACGCGCGCTGCTCGAAGAGGTGCGCGGCTGCTACAGCTACCGCGATCTCAGCGATGCCGAGTGGGCGTGGGCGCTGGACTTCGTGACCCGCGGCGGCCCGGCGCTGCGCGCCTACCCAGACTACCAGCGGGTCGTTGAGCGCGATGGCCGCTACAGCGTGGAGGACCAGCGGCTGGCGCGGCGGCACCGCATGAGCGTCGGCACCATCGTCTCCGATGCCTCGGTGCGGGTGCGCTTCGTCAGCGGCGGCGATATCGGCGCGGTCGAGGAGAGCTTTGTGGCCAGGCTCAAGCCAGGCGACCGATTCATACTCGCCGGCAAAGTGCTGGAGTTCGTCAGGCTGCGCGACATGGTCGCCACCGTCCGCAGCGCTAAGAGCGCCAAGGGGGTGGTGCCGCGCTGGGGCGGCGGCCGGGCGGCGATATCCAGCCAGCTGGCGGCGGCGGTGCGCGCCAAGCTGGACGAGGCGCGCGACGGCATCTTTGGCGATCCGGAGATGCTGGCCGTCGCCCCGATCCTGCGGCTGCAGCTGCGCTGGAGCGCGCTGCCAGGGCGCGACGAGCTGCTGATCGAGCGGCTGGCGACCCGCGAGGGGCATCACATCTTCGTCTACCCGTTCGAGGGCCGGGCGGTCCACGAGGGACTCGCGGCGCTGCTCGCCTACCGCCTCAGCCGCGCCCAGCCGATCTCGTTCACCCTGGCGATGAACGACTACGGCTTCGAGCTGCTCGCGCCGGAGCCCGCCCCACTCGACGCGCTGCTAGCAGATGGCAGCCTGCTCAGCGCCGCCGATCTGGACGAAGATATCCCCGCCAGCCTCAACGCCGCCGAGCTCGCCAGACGCCAGTTCCGCGAGATCGCCCGCGTCGCCGGGCTGATAGTCGAGGGCTACCCAGGCGAGAAATCGCTCAGGCAGGTGCAGGTCTCAGCCGGGCTGCTTTACGATGTGTTCAGCCAGTACGACCCGGAGAACCTGCTGCTGCTCCAGGCGCGGCGCGAGGTGCTCGACCGTCAGCTGGAGCGCACGCGGCTGGGGGCGGCGCTGGAGCGGCTCGGGCGATCCACCATTGTGCTGCGCGAGATTGAAAGACCGACACCCTTCGCCGTGCCGCTGCTCGTCGATCGGCTGCGCGAGAAAGTCTCGTCCGAGACCCTGGCGGACCGAGTGCGCAAGCTGCTCGCGCCGCTGGAGCGGGCGGCCGGGAACGCGGCGAAAGAGCCCGGCACACGGCGGTGACGCAAGATCACAAAGACCGAGCCGTCGCGGCGCAGCGGGCGCAGCGATGGCGGCTGAGCAGCGTGTGGCGCTGCAGCATCGAGTCGGTGACTGGGACGCTGGTTGGCTGACCGAACAGCCCGACGATCAGCGGCGTGGGATGAGGGCTGCGGCACGCAGCACATGCCAGCGCGCTGCAATGCAGTGGCGCGGCGCACGTCTGGCAGGGCGAGCGCATCGCACGCTCGCGGTGCGCGAAGTAGCACGCAGATCGAGGAGCGCACCGAGTGTGAGTAGGCCCAATAGGAGTGCTACCAGCGGCAGCACTACAACCAACACTAGGCCGAGCGTCACTGTGCCGGTCTCGGCCATGCGGTAGAGCTTGACCAGCCCGAGGTGGCCCCCGACATCGATCGCCATCAGCGCGCCGACCAGGCTGTTGCGAACGAGCACCTGGAGCCAGGTTACAGCCCCCGTACCACACGCGGCGGCCACCGCGATCATCAGCGGCAGCGCGCTTGGCCCAGCCGCCGATACGATCCAGACCATGCCGAGTGCCGGTTCGCCTATTGGATGTGGCGTGCTGACGAAAAAGCGCATAATATCTGTGCTCTGCGCATCCACCAGACCAAAGGTGATGACACCGTCGCACAGCGGCGAGATGAGATGGTTGGCCGAGGTGGACATCCGCTCGAACTCTTGGTCGCGCGTCGCCTGGAGCCGGATGAACGTGAGCGCCGTCAGCCCGACGAGCACTATCGGGTGGATCATCCACCACGGCGCATTGATGCTCAAGATGCCGGTGCTGGCGATAGCTGACGACAATGCGCGGATCGAATCGAGCTGCGCGGCGTCCGTCACTCCACCGGCGGCGGCGGTCTCGACGAGCTGGTGGATCTGCTTGCCATAGCGCGCCAGCAATCCAACCAGCCGCGCCGCGAAGAACGGGTTTCCTGCAAACCATGTGGCTTGAGCAATGCCTGAACCAGCACACCGGCGCCCATAGCTGTATCCTTTCGCTGATCGAAAACAGCCGCGTGGCCATCCGCATGTTTCGCCGCAGCCTGGCGCTCGCCGCAGCCCACGGCGATGCGTTCAGGCAGGCGCAGATATTGATCAGGCTGGCGATGATGGCGCGCTACCCCGGTAACCACAGCTATGTGCTCGTCTGCTGGAACGGGCCAGCGCGCTTAGCACCAGCACCGATCAGACTCTAGCGTTGCTTGGAGTCTATGAGCAGCTCGGGCTGTGTCAACTCGAAGCTGGCGGTTACGTCGATGCCGATGCTGCGTTCGAGC
>JAYUUK010000270.1:0-12131 GCA_043754595.1 Roseiflexaceae bacterium
GCGTCGCGCACCGCCGAGACCTCAGGCGTCGTCACGATCAGCACTTCGTCGGCGCCGGCGATCGCGTTGCGGAAGCCGCTCTCGATGCCGGCCGGGCTATCCACCAGCACGTAGTCGAACTCGACCCGCATCTGGTTGGTCAGCTCGATCATATCGTCGGCGTTGACCGCATCTTTGTCTCTGGTCTGCGCCGCCGGCAGCAGCGACAGATCGGGGAAGCGCTTATCTTTGATCAGCGCCTGCCGCAGCCGGCAGCGTCCCTCGATCACATCCACTAGATCGTAGACGATGCGGTTCTCCAGCCCCATCACCACATCGAGGTTGCGCAATCCGATATCAGCGTCCATCACGGCGACCTTCGCGCCGCGCATGGCTAGCGCGGTGCCAAGGTTGGCGGTGGTCGTCGTCTTGCCGACCCCCCCCTTGCCCGATGTTATTGTGATGACCCTGGACATGCGCCCTTCTCCATTTCAGCTCTGCCCGCGCTCTTTGCGCAGCGTCTCCCACGCTATCACGCGGATTTGATCGCGATCGACCGCAGCCACCTCTGGCTGCCGCCCGCCCCCCTCCAGCTGCCGCGCGATCAGGTCGGCGATGCGGAGCTGCGTCGGCGCGAGCTCGAGCGCCCCCACCGTAGCCGCCCGGTCGCCAAACGCCCCGGCGTGGACCGTGCCGCGCAGCCGCCCCCAGACCACCACACTCCCGCCGACGATCACCTCGCCGCCGGCGTTGATATCGCCGATCAGGGTGAGGCTGCCACTATGGCGCAGGATCTGGCCGGAGCGCAGCGTGCGCCGCAGGAACAGATCGTCGCTCCGATCGTCGGCGGCGGCCGGCCGCGCCAGCGGGCGCGCCACCACACCGGCGGCGCGCGCGGCGTTGCGGCTCTCGCGCGAGGTCGAGGCGATCGACTCGGCGGCGATATTGTGGAGCTGCATCAGCTCGATCAGCTCGGTGAGGTCATCCTGCCCAAGCGCGCGCTCGCCGACGTCCACCAGGACTTTGGCACCGTTGAAGAACTGCGCCCCCTGCTCGAACTGACCGCGCAGCGCCGCCACGACGTCGCGCCAAACGGCGGCCTCGTCCAGCTGGAGCCGGAGACCGTCTTTACTGCCTTTGATCGCGATCAGATGCGTCATAGCGATGTACAGTTTGGCGCAAGAGTTACAATATATCATAACACAGCTCGTCAATTGACCCAGCCGCCGCAGCGCACATCCGGCGGTGCGCGCATGGTATACTGAGGCACACATCTGAGGACTCGGCAGTCGATCGTCGAGATCGGGAGCAGCACTATGGGGTTTTTGCGGCGGATCTTTGGAGGCAGCGCGGCGAAACCGCCGCAGGATGGCGCGATCCATCTGTACGTCAAATGTAATAAATGCGGCGCGCCGGTCCACGTGCGGGTCGATCCGCGCAACGATCTGTCGCTGGAGTACACCGATAGCGATGAGCCCGCCGGCTACCGGCTGATCAAGGAGATCATGGACGCGCGCTGCTTCAAGCTGATGCGCGCCGAGATCACCTACGACGCGGCCAAGCGCGAGCTCGACCGCACCATCGATGGCGGGGCCTATATCACCCGCGATGAGTATGAGCGACTGGCGCAGCCGGACGCGTAGGCGAGCGAGCCACCGTGCCTCCGGCGCGAGCCACAGACTACCCAAGCGCAGCTACGCCATATGTCCGCCGCAGCGCCCGAGGAGATACTATGACCGACCAAGCCCGCGTCTGCCCGCAGTGCGTCCAAAGCGATAGCACCACGTCGCTGACGGCACTCGCAGCCACCGCCCCAGCTTCGCCAACGTCGCCGCTCGATGCCAGGCTCGCCAAACCCGTCGGCCCGCGCGGGCAGGGCGGCTACCTCGGCTGCGCCACCCTGTTCTTCTCCGCCGCCGTCAACACCGGCGTCGGCGCCATCGTCGCGGTGCTCGCCCACGTGCTCGGCGGCGGCGATGCGTCGGGGCTCAATCAGCAGGCGATCTTCCTCGGCATCGCCGTCTTTATGTTTGGTTTCATCGGGCTGTTCGCCTACTTCGCCTACCGCCAGGCCGCCTCCGACCACGATCTCAAGCAGAAGATGATCGCGTGGCACATCGCCAAGAAACGCTGGGAGCAGCTCGTCTACTGCCAGCGCTGCGATGGGGTGTTCGTCCCAGGACAGGCGGCGCTGACGCCGAGCGCCGGTATCCAGGCGATGCTCCAGGCGCAGACGGCCGAGGCGCGCCAGGTTTTTGACGAGCCGCGCCGCACGGCCGCCTGATGATCGGAAGATTCGTCCACCGACCGATAGCCACAGATAGTCACAGCTAGTCTACTTGCCTGATAGGCTATCTATGACTATCTGTGGGTGTCCGGATGGTTCGTCCGCAATAATCTCGCATTGAGCGCATGTTTACCTATGGAGGAGCCGATGAGCGGCGAGCCGATCGACCTGCTGCTGACCAACGCCGTGGTGCTGACGATGGACGCGCAGCAGCGGATCATCGAGCGCGGCGCGGTGGCCGTACGCGGCGGCGCGATCGTCGCCGTCGGCGCGAGCGATGATCTCGCGGCGCACTACGACGCCACCGAGATGGTGGACTGTGGCGGCTGTGTTCTGCTGCCAGGGCTGATCAACGCCCACTGCCATATCCCCATGAGCCTGCTGCGCGGCATTGGCGCTGACCGGCAGCTCGATGTCTGGCTCTTTGGCTTTATGTTCCCCGTCGAGAGCCGCTACGTCACCCCGGCGTTCGTCCGGGCCGGCGCGCGCCTCTCGTGCGCCGAGCTGATCCGCGGCGGCGTGACCACCTTCGTCGATATGTACTACTTCGAGGAGGAGGTGGCGCGCGTCGCCGATGAGTGCGGCATGCGTGCGATCTGCGCCCAGACGGTGATGCGCCTGCCAACGCCCGACGCTGCCTCGTTCGACGTCGGCCTGGAGCGCGCCCGCAGCTTCATCCAGCAGTGGCACGGCCACCCGCGCATCACGCCCACCATCGCGCCCCACGCGCCCTATACCTGCACCGACGAGATCTACGCCGAGGCGATCGCGCTCTGCCGCGAGTTCGGCGTCCCGCTCAATACCCACCTGAGCGAGACCGCCCTCGAAGTCCGCGAGTCGCACGCCGAGCGCCACGATACCCCGATCGGCTACGCCAATCGCGTCGGCGCCTTCGATGTGCCGTGTATCGCTGCCCACTGCGTCCACGCCACCGAGGACGATATCCGGCTCATGTGCGAGCGCAACGTCGGCGTGACGCCCTGCCCGTCGTCGAACCTCAAGCTCGGTAGCGGCGTGGCTCCCTACCGGCGCTTCATCGAGAGCGGGCTGCGCACCGGGCTTGGCACCGATGGACCGGCCTCCAACGACGACCAGGATATGTTCAGCGAGATCCATCTCGCCGCGCTGCTGCCCAAGGGCTTCAGCGGCGACCCGACGGCCGTCCCGGCGCGCGAGGCCCTCGCGCTGGCGACATCCTCGGGGGCGCGGGCGATCTTTCACGAGGACCGGATCGGCAGCCTTGAGGTTGGCAAGCGCGCCGATATCATCGCCGTCGAACTCGACCAGCTCCACTCGGCCCCGCGCTACAGCTACGGCCCCGACGCGCTCTACTCGCACCTGGTCTACGGCGGCCGCGCATCCGATGTACGCCACACGCTGGTGGACGGACGCTTCCTGCTGCGCGACAAGCAGCTGCTCACGCTCGACGCGCGCGAGGTGCTCGACGAGGCGCGCGCCATCGCCGTCGAGGTCAACCGCTTTCTGAGCGTGCGCGAGCAGAACCTGCTCGACAAGATCTTAGCGATCGGCGGCGTGCACCAGAATGAGCTGTTCGAGGTTCAGGTTAAGGCCAGGATCGACGCCAGCCTCGCGGCGCAGATCGAGGCCCGCCTGACGAGCCAGGCGGTCGCGGTCGTCAAGATCTCGGAGCGCACCCAGCACGATACCTACTTCCTCTGGAACGACCCGGCCAAAGGGCGTCTGCGGCTGCGCGAGGACCACCGCACCGACGCCGGCGCGCGCCCCGAGCCGAAATATACTATCACGCTCACCGCCCCGGCCGAGCGCGATGAGTACGTCCACGCCATCCTGATCGGGCGGGCGCGCTACACCGCGCTGGCGGACCGCACCGTGCGCTTCTACCGCGAGTACTTTGCGCCGGACAAGGTGAAGGAGATCATCAAGCGCCGCCGCCGCTGGCGGATCTTGTACCGCGGCGAGGATTTTGCCATCAACCTCGATACCCTCGACGGATACCAGCAGCCTGGGCCGTTTCTTGAGATCAAGAGCCGCACCTGGAGCCGCAAAGACGCCGACCAGAAGGCGCAGCTGATCGGCGAGCTGCTGACGCTGTTCGGCATCACCGACGACCTGATCGTCAGGCAGGAGTACGTCGAGCTGTGAACTTAGTCCCGGTCGATGCGGCGCGCGTCGAGCTGCGCTTCGTCAACTCGCGCTTCATCGGCAGCGCCGGGCCGGCGGCCAGCGTGGAGGCGGCAAAGGCGTTTATCGCTGCGGTGCGCGCCGAGCTTCCTGATGCCAGCCACCACGTCTTCGCCTATGTCATCGGCCACGGCAACAGCGTCACGCTCGGCGCCAGCGACGACGGCGAGCCATCTGGCACGGCCGGGCGGCCGACGCTAGCGGTGGCTCGTGGCGCGGGGCTCGGCGATCTGGTGGTGGTGGTGACCCGCTACTTCGGCGGCACGCTGCTCGGCACCGGCGGGCTAGTTCGGGCCTACGGCGACACCGCCAAGGCCGCGATCGCCGCGCTGCCGCGCCAGGAGAAGGTCGTCTGGCGCGCGCTGCTGACCACCGCACCGTACGCCCGCTACGCGCAGCTCACGCGCCTCGCCGATGAGCACGGCGCGGTCATCGATGGCGAGGAATTCGCCGCCGATGTGACGCTGCGGCTACGCGTCTCAGACGATCGGGCGCGCGCGCTGATCGATGCGGCGCGCGATATCGGCGTCGAGCTGACGGACCGCGACGCAACCGCGCCCGTTTCCCAACAATTGCTTGACATATAAGTGATCTCTTTGTCACCCATAGTTCGCATAACATAGTGTGAGTATATCCATGACCGATGTCAACGATCTGACACAGCTCACCGATGAGGCGCTGCTCCAACTTGTGATCCGCCGCTCCGAGAGAGCGCTCGGGGCGCTCTACGACCGCTACGGCCGAGTCAGCTACGCTATCGCGCTGCGCGTGACCGGCGACCGTCAGACCGCCGAGGAGGTGGTGCAGGATGTATTTCAGCAAATCTGGCAGACGGCGAGCGGCTTCCGGGCCGAGAGCGGCGCGGCTGGCACGTGGCTGATGAGCATCGCCAGGCACCGCGCGATCGACGCCACCCGCAGCAAGCGCGAGCGGGCGCGCACCCGCGAGTCTATGCTGGAGGAGAGCCGCATCGATGAGCGGCGCGATGGCCCCGAGGCCGAGGTGGTGCGGCGGAGCACCGGCGAGGACATTCGCTCGGCGCTAGCCACGCTGCCGCCAGCGCAGCGCCAGGCGATCGACATGGCTTATTTCGGCGGACTCAGCCGCCCTGAGATCGCGCAGGCGCTGGGCGAGCCGGTTGGCACGATCAAGGCCAGATTACGTCTCGGGCTGACCAAGCTGCGCGACGCCCTCGCCCACTACGATGAGACGGAATCGATATGAACACACAACTTTCAGACAACGAGCTCGACCTGCTTGTGGCATATGCGCTCAATATCGCTGACCTCGACGAGACAGTGGAGGTGGAGCGGATGCTACGTCAGCGGCCCGAGCTGCGGCAGGTGCTGGCGGAGCTGCGCGCCACCGGCGACGCACTGCCAGATGCGCTGCCCGAGCCGGTAGTCCCCGATGGCATGCGCCAGCGGGTGCTTGACTACGCCGTCGGCCGGGCACCGGCGCGCGCGGCGACGAAGAAGCCGACTGCCACGCCGCGCCCGTGGGGGCGGCTGTTCGGCGCGCTCTCCGGCGCGCTGGCCCTGGCGGTGCTGGCGCTAGCGCTCCAGCTCGGCGGGCTACGGGCGCAGGTAGCCGCGCTCCAGATGCAGCGCAATGCGGTGGTGACGGTGGCGGCCAGGGCCAACGGCGCGCTGGCGATGGCCGGCACCGGCGGCAGCGGCACGCTGCTGCGCGCAGACGACGGCGCGTACATGCTGGCGGCCCGCCTGCCGCAGCTCGAAGCCGGCCGCATCTACCAGCTCTGGTTCATCGAAGGCCAGGCGGCGCCGGCCTCAGCCGGGACGTTTATCGTCGATGAGACCGGCTACGGCATCATCAGCCAGGTGGACGCCCGCGCCGCCACCGCCACGACGGTCGCGGTGACCAACGAGCCATCTGGCGGCTCGCCTGGGCCAACGACGCCTAGCGTGATCGCCGGGACGAAGTAGCCCCGCAGCTTGTCCACAGATAGACACAGATAGACACAGATTCCGCACAATTATCTGTATCATCGGCGCGAATGAACGCGAATGACGCGCCTATAGATTCCTTGGAGTAGGAAAGGGAGATCTTGGGGACACCCAGAGGTACCCGGCCCCCAACCCCCCGCTTCGCCGCTTCGCGTCACGCTGTTGGATCGTGGGTATCTGGCAGGCGCACCAGAAACTCGCTCACCAGATCGTAGAAGGCGTCGGGCATATCGTAGTGGATGCTATGGCCGGCTCCAGGCACGCGCGCCACGCTGACGTGCGGCCCGACGGCCTCGATCGCCCGCTCGACCTCGCCGGTGATGATCGCGCCGCGCTCGACCTCGCCGGTGATCACCAGCGTCGGCACCCTGATGGCCTCGGCGATCGGGCGCCACGGCCGAAACAGCGTCCCAAGCTCCAAGATTACCTCAGGCACCAACTCCTGCTTCGCCGTGGCCCAGATATGCAGCGACTCCTCGCTGCGCTCGGGGGTCTGCGTGCGCTGGTAGGCCACCAGCTCATCATGGGGCATCTCCTTCCAACGCTTGAGGTCGGCGTACCAGCCAGCCACGAACGCCAGCGGGTCCTCGGCGGGCGGCGCTGTCGGCGGGTCGATCCAGGTGAGGTCTTCGAGGATGACACGGCGAAAGAGATCGGGCGAGGTGGCCGCCGTCAGCGCCGCCGTGGCGCCGCCCATCGAGTGACCGATCACCACCGGCTGCGCCAGATCGAGCGCCTTGACCAGCTCAGTCAGATCGGCGACGTACTGGTCAAGCGCGTAGCTGCCCGCCGCCGGCCTGTGCGATGCGCCGTGGCCGCGCGCGTCGTAGGCGATGATTTCGAAGCGGTCGGCGAGTCGCTCCGCCAGCGCATCCCAGGCGGCGTGGCTGTCTGTGATGCCGTGGACCGCGACGATCTGCTGGCCGCGCCCGGCGCGATACACCGCGAGTGCGCCGTCGTTGACGCGGATGGTGGAATATTTCCAGATCATGTGGTACTCCTTCGTATTCTTGGCGTGGCGCGGCCGTATGGGCGAAGTAAGCGCGACACGAATTGACTCATACCGTCCTCTTTGGCGGTGCGCTTCGACCCTCCATGCGTCACCCCGCCTCTCCACTACCCCCTCATCTCGTCATCTCTTCGCCCCGGTCTCCCTGCCACGCTGGCGCAGCTGACGGTACGAGACCGCCAGGTAGCCGCCGACGAGGATGATGGCGAACGAGAACCACTGGAGCGTGTAGCCGAGGTGCGAGCCGAGGCCGAGGTCTTCGGTCTTGACCGGCTGCGGCAGCACCCTGGCGTCGTCGCTTGGCTGCACCTCGACGAACACCGGCAGCAGATCGTAGCCGAGCTGCCGCCCAATCTCCGCAGTGTCCAGCCGAAACCAGGCGTCGCGGCGCTCGCCTAGAGCCACCACTTGCTCCGGCGGGCCGCCGCTGGTCTGCGAGCGCCGGGCCACGCCCACCACCGTGACCGTCCCTTGCGGCGGTGCGAACGCGGCGCGCCGCGTCCGGCCGCCGTCGGCGTACGGGATCCAGCCGCGGTCGATCAGCGCCGCCCGGCCGTCTGCCAGACGCAGCGGCGCGACGAGGTGATAGCCGGTAGTTCCATCGTACGAGCGGTTGCGCAGCAGGATCTCGCCCGCCGCATCGTACTGGCCGCTGATCGTCACGCGGCGGTAATCGAGCTGCGCCGGATCCCCGGCGAACGTGGTAAGATCGAGCGGCGGTTGAGTCAGCCCGGCCTCGATCTGCGCGTTGAGCGCGGATCGCTGGAGATGTCTATCCCACTGCCATAGTCCGAGGCGGCAGAGCATCCCAAAGCCGACGATGACCACCAGGGTGAAGATCAGACGTCTGCCGCTGAAAAGAAATCGTAGCATATCCATGCTGGGTATTGTAGCACTGCGGCAAGCCACCGGGAGGTTGATATGGGTCAGAAAGTGATGCTCGTGCTGGCGTGTCTCAGCATCGCCGCCTACGCCGCGCTGCTCAGGCGGCAGCGCGATGCAGCGCGGGTGCGCGGCGATATGTACCGCGACGCGGCGGTGCGGCTTGAGCGCCGCAGCCTGTATAGCCCGTCTGCGGCGCTCGCAGAGCGCAAAGCGGGGGCTTGAGGGCGCAGCGCCCATACGCCGCTTCTTTTTCTGACGCGCTCTGCGCGGGGCGCTGCGCGTCGTGGAAGCAATTGCTCTTTCTGCTGCTGCGCAGCTCCGCTGCGCAGCAGCAGGAAACCAGAAGCTACCGCGCTGCCGCAGGCCAAACAAGCGCACCGCGCAGCGTCAAAAATCGGTTCTGCGGAACACACGCGATGCGTATGGAGCTTGGGGCGCGGCTCCTGAAAAGAGTACCCTTTTTAAACGGAAAGAGCATTCGGTGCAACAGCGGATTGGCGTCATCGACCTTGGCTCAAACACGACGCGGATGATCGTGATGGGGTACACCCCGCATCACTCGTTCCGCCTGCTGGACGAAGTGCGCGAGAGCGTGCGTCTGGCCCAGGGCATCGGCGCGGACGGCAAGCTCCAGCCAAAGCCGATGGACCGCGCGGTGGCGACTATGAAGCTGTTCAACACCCTCGGCAGCTCGGAGCACGTCGATCGGCTAGTGCCGGTGGCGACGAGCGCGGTGCGCGAAGCATCCAACCGCGACGCGCTGCTGGAGCGGATCGCCCGCGAGTCTGGCATGACGATGCGGGTGCTCAGTGCGCGCGAGGAGGCGTACTACGGCTACCTCGGCGCGGTCAACACCGTCAACATCGCCGACGGCTTCCTGATCGATATCGGCGGCGGCAGTACGCAGGTGACGAAGGTCGTCAACCGCACGTTTGCTCAGACCTTCAGCCAGCCGATCGGGGCGCTGCGGGCCACCGACCGCTACATCCACTCTGACCCGATCTCGCCAAACGAGTTCCGCGCGCTCGACCTAGCGATCGGCGGCTTCTTCCACGATCTGGACTGGCTGCGCAGCAGCAAGCGCGCCAGCCTGACCGGGATCGGCGGCACCATCCGCTCGCTCGGCGAGCTCGACATGAAGCTGCGCGGCTACACCCTGGACCGCGTCCACGGCTACATCCTGACCCGCGACCGGATCGAGGCGCTGATCGCACAGATCCGCGCCATGACGCAGCGGCAGCGCGAGGATCTGCCCGGCGTCAGCCGCGACCGCAGCGATATTATCCTAGCCGGCGCGATGATCCTCGCTCAGCTGATGAAAAAGGGACGCTTCAGCGAGATCACCATCGGCGGGCAGGGTGTGCGCGAGGGGTTATTCTACGAGCAGTTCCTGGTGGGCGAGGATCCGCCGCTGTTCGCCGATATGCGCGGCTTCAGCGTGCAGAACCTGGCCCGCCAGTACGAAGATGAGCCGCTGCACGCCGCCAAGGTGCGCGAGCTGTCGCTCTCGTTGTTCGACCAGCTGCGGCCACTGCACGGCTACGGCGATGAGGAGCGGGAGCTGCTCGCCTACGCCGCCACGCTGCACGATATCGGGCTCTCGGTCAATTACTACGACCACCACAAGCACGGCGAGTATTTGATCCTCAACAGCACCATGCAGGGCTTCACCCACCGCGAGATCGTGCTGATGGCGGCGCTGGTGCGCTACCACCGCAAGGGCGAGGTCAGCCTCGAAGCCCATCGCGACATCGTCGCCCTCGGCGATCTGGAGCGCGTCGCGCGGCTCGCCGCTCTGCTGCGGCTCGCCGAGTACCTCGAACGGCGCAAGACCCAGGTGGTGCGCGGCCTGACGGTGACGATCGGCGAGACCGTGACGATCGTGACGCAGATCAGCGGCGACGCGACCGTGGAGATCTGGGACGCCAACCGCGGCTCCGGGCTGTTCCGCAAGGCCTACGGGCGAGGGGTGCAGATCCGCTGAGCAGCGGTGCCATCGCCCGCATCGCCCGCGCGCCATCGCTCCGCCGTCCGGGCCGCGCAGACAGGATGAGCAGGACGGACAGGACGGCCGCGTCATTGCCGCAATCCTCGATCCGCCATGGCCCCGTACGGGCGACCCAACGTGCCCGCCCAACCCTGGCGGCTAGGCCGGATCGACAGGATTGACACGATTGACAGGAGATCTGGGTTTTCAGACACTGGACGCCGCATTGCCCGCGCGCCATCGCCATCGCCCTGTCATGGCCCCGGACGGGCGACCCGGCGTGATCGCCTCGCTCCGCAATCGCCCGCCGGGGTGATTGACACCCGCTTAAACCGGTGCATACTGTTTGTATACGGTTTTCAACCCATTGCAGTCTCCGCGCCGCGCGCCGCGGCCAAGCAACGAGGACGGTTATGCTCCCCCGCACACTGCTCATCGCGCTGTCGTTGATCATCGCCTGCGCCGGCCTGGTCCCGAGCGCCGCGAGCGCCGCCCCTCCCCTTATGTAAAGTCTGATGCCCGCCCGCCCGCCGCGCCGCCGGCGCAGACCACCGCCGCCACCAATGCGATTTACCTCCCCTTCCTCGGATCTTCTGAAGTAGCCCCATCCCCAACAAAGAGCTATTACGTCCAAAGCACATTGGAATCCGATATGTACGAGATGGGCTGCCGTTCGCGCAATGCGAATGAGCGCGGCGCTATGATTCTTGACTTTGGATCACCACGTAAAAAACGGCTCGCTACAGCTGGCGGCTTGCTGCAATATGGCACAGGCCTATTAAATGGTACAGATGAAAGTCGTAATTTCAGAACAACTCTCGACATTGAAGGAGCGGTGGCTAATTTTATTCGGGGCTATATGTCCTCACAAACAAAGATAGGTATAGTTTGTCAACCTTCAAGCGACCGACGTTCGCTCAAGCCGTTTGATCTGTTGACAATTATTGTGACTACGACAAACTCTGCCTTCACCGATGGCGCTGGAACCGTAAGACAAAATCCTGCGCTCATACGAGACCATGGCGAAAAATGGTCGGATATGATTGACTACATATACGACACAAATGTCAGTAATGGGTACTCGCAGTACATTTCGATATCCGCTGGATTTGATGCGGAGGTAGGTGATGAGTGGGGTGCGGAACTCAATACCTTGGATTGGATCGATGGATATGTAGATCGACAGTTATCGAAATTGACGCCAAAAATATACTATAACATTGGCATCTGTGATGTTTGTTCCCGAAAAGCAGACATCACAACAGATTCCACTCTTCTCGAAAGGATATATCAGTATTCGCGAAGAAAAGGTGTAGGAATCTCATTCTCGCAAATATATCATGCGGAGTACGCTTTCGAGTGGTATAACGTGCGGCGTTATGGAGCTTCTATGAAGAATGATAATTTTACTATCGCCGGGGCCGCGTCGACGTGTGGTGCGGTTGCAGATGCAAGCTGTGCACGACAGAGTGTAAGTCCGTGGTATGATTCCTCGTTTTTCCCGACTCCGATAACAAACACGATATATCTCCCGGTGAATCAAACCTGGCAAGCACTCTACGATGTCCTCAATAACATCAATATGGACAAGGCAGATCTCATCCCGGATAAGCCGCCCATTCCGTCTAAGCCACGCATACCAACATTTGCGAACACAAGTCAGGGAGCACTTCCTTGGCTCACTGATTATGCAAATGGAGCTCGATAGGCAGATCTGTCCACGTGTCATACAAATCCCGACTGTACTACAGACAGACTGTTCCTTAGAAAGAGTGCATAGCAATGCGTCATACTTACGTCATACCAAGTCTCGTCCTGAGCGCAAGTCTCGTCCTGAGCGCCTGTGGCGCGCCA
>JAYUUK010000271.1:0-3982 GCA_043754595.1 Roseiflexaceae bacterium
CACGGCCGCGCCGGTAGGAGTGGCAGCCCGTAGCGCTCGGTCTCGCGCCTGAGCCACTGGCCGTACAGCCAGCTCACGCGGGCGCGGGTGAGCTGCTGCCCGCCCGCCGGCCGCGCTGCGCAAAGTTTGTCGCGAGCTGCTGCTCGTCGGCTTCGTAGAGAAACACCGCCCGCACTCGCCCGTCGTTCGGCTGGCCGGCGAAGCTCGTCTGTGCCGCGAGCGCCGGGCTCAGGAAGTCGCCCTCCAACACCACCGGCGTCTGCGACTCGAGGTGGTTGCCGATCACGGCGTCCAGGCCGTCTGCCATGACGCGGCGGACATCCAGCCCCTGCTCCATGATCTGCGCCGCCGTGAGCTGATCCGGCGCGGGGTGGGTGCGCCAGAAGTGGAGCGCCGGCTGCTGCTCTGGCGTGGTCATGCGCTCCAGCAGCACCTGAAAATCGTCGATCTCGGTGGATCCCGATACCGAAATGTCTGGCGAGCCGGTAGCTGACCATCGTCTTGCCAGCGCCGGATGGACCGCCGAGCAGTAAGACGCTCCACGCCCTCGCGCTTGAGGCCCTCACATCGTCCATCTCTACTCCCAGACCATCACATTGTCGAAGCTTGCCGCGGCACCATCGTCGCCGGCGTTCACCAGCAGCCCGAAGCGGCTGGCGCTGCGGGTTTTGGTCGTGGTCTCGGCCACCACCCGGTCGTCGATCGCCAGCGTGACCTGGTCCGCGCTGACCCGCGCCGCCAGCCGGTGCGGCCCGGCCGTGATCGCCGCGCTCGCGCCGGAGGCGATGACGCGCGCGGCCCCGCCGGTCGCCTCGCGCAGCTGGAACGTGCCGTCGGCCGGGTCGATGGTGAAGCTGAGGTAGCTGGACTCACTGCTGAAGCGCAGCAGAATGCCGCCGCTGCCGCGCTGGACCGTCACATCGGCGGCCACCGTCACATCATTTGCCCGCAGCGTGCGGTAGCTCCAGATCACGCCGGTGTTCGGCTCGGCGCTGATGGCGTAGCTGCCATCGGTGTACCCGACGCGCCACGCGCCGCCACGCTGGTCGGCCCAGCCGGCGCGGGCGAAGCTATCCTGAAACAGCACCGTGCCGCGCTCGATATCGGCGAGCGGCGGGTCGGTCGGCAGCGGCTCGGCAGCGGTGGGCAACGTCGTGGGCAGCGCGGTGGGCAATGTCGTGGGCAGCGCGGTCGGCAATGTCGTGGGCAGCACCGTGGGCAACGCTGTCGGCGCTTCGGTCGGCGCAGCGCTCAGCGCGGCGGCGCTCGTCGGCTGGGGCCGCCCGACGGTCTGGACGCTGGTGGCGGGCGTCTGCCCGTTGCGCAGCAGGGCGATGGCCACTACTGCGATGGCGAGCGCGGCGGCGCCCCCGCCGATGATCAGCGGCAGCGGCGGGCGGCGGGTCAGCGGCGCATCGGCGGCGGCGGCGCTCTCGGCGCTTGCCAGCAGCATCGCCGAGTCGCGGTAGAACGGGTCGAGCTGCTGAACCTGCCGCAGCAGCCGCGCGGCCAGCGTCCGATCGCCGCCCGTCAGTGCCCGCTGCGCCTGCTCGTAGAGCTTGGCTATGCGGTCGGCCGCTGGGGCGGTGGTGGGTGTGGCGCGCTCGGCCCTGCGGTTATATGCGGCGCGTCTGGCGAAATCGCTGAGCGTGGCGTACGCCTCGCCGATCTGCCGCGCGCGGGCATCGGCGTAGCTGCGCTCGGCATCGCTGGCGCTGGCGAACCGGTCGGGGTGAAAGCGCGACATCTCGCGGCGATACGCGCGCCGAATCTCATCGTCCCCGGCCGAGCGGGCGACGTCGAGCAGCTCATAGTGATCGAACGTTTCGAAATCGTACATGCGGTGGGGGCGGGCCGGGGCGGTGGCACCGGCCGCGCGCTACTCGAGATAATCGCGCAGCTTCTTGCCGAGGCGCGGGTGACGCAGCTTGCGCAGCGCCTTAACCTCGATCTGGCGGATACGCTCGCGGGTCACGCCAAACTCCTTGCCGACCTCCTCAAGCGTCCGCGAGTGGCCGTCTTCAAGCCCGAAGCGCAGCTGCAGCACCCGCCGCTCGCGCTCGGTCAGCTGGTTCAGCACCTGCTCGACCTGCTCGCGCAGCATCTGGTGGCTGGCGGCGTCGGACGGCGCGAGGATCTTGCTGTCCTCGATGAAGTCGCCGAGCTGCGAGTCCTCCTCCTGCCCGACGGGGGTCTCCAGCGAGACCGGTTCGAGCGATGTCTTGCGGATGGAGCGCACCTTCTCGACCGGGATGGCCATAGCTTTGGCCAGCTCGTCGTCGGTCGGATCGCGGCCGAGCTCCTGGAGCATGCGCCGGCTCTCGCGCATCAGCCGGTTGATCGTCTCTACCATATGAACCGGGATGCGGATGGTCCGCGCCTGGTCGGCGATGGCGCGGGTGATCGCCTGCCTGATCCACCAGGTGGCGTAGGTGGAGAACTTAAAGCCCTTGCGGAAGTCGAACTTTTCGACGGCGCGGATCAGCCCGACGTTGCCCTCCTGGATGAGATCGAGCAGCTGCAGGCCGCGACCGATATACTTCTTGGCCACCGAGACCACCAGCCGGAGATTAGCCTGGGTCAGCGCATCGCGCGCGTCGCGGCCTCCGTCGATCCCCTTCTGCCAGCCGAGCCAGATCCTGTCGCTGGTGGCGCGGAACAGCGCGGTGACCTCCTGCTCGCTCGGCCACTCCGGCTGGTCGGCGAGCACCTGCTGCAGCGCGGGCGGGAACAGGCTGTAGATGATCATCGAGTGGGCGATCGTCTGGTCGAACTGCTCGTCGGTCAGATTCTGCTGTTTGGCCAGCTCGGTGCGACGGCGGTTGAACGCGTCGCGCAGGTCGTAGGTGATGCGCTCCTGGACGGACAGCAGCGTTCGAATAATATCTGGCGTCAGCCGCTCGGGCAGCGTCTGGTTGGTGAAGCTGTAGATCAGCCGAATCGCCTCCTCGACCACCGGCCAATTTTTTTGGAAGCGCGTGAACAGCGCCAGCCCGATCTCCGGCACCTGCTCCTTGCGCCAGTCGTTGCCCTGCTGGATCTGATAGGCCGCGAGATACTCGCCGACCTCGATCCGCTGCGCCAGGTCGGTCTCCTGTCTGCCGGTCAGCAGCGCGACGCGGCCGATCTCGCGCAGGTACATTCGCACCGTGTCGTTGACGCTGATGCCATCGATATTGATGCTCTCTTCAAAGTCGCTCTCGTCCTCGAAGTGGGTATCGATCGTCGCCACCCCTGCCGCCAGTTCATCGCGCGTGGTGACGCCGGCCGCCCGCAGCGCCTGCTGGATCTGCACGTGTTTGTCGAGGTCGCCCTCGCCGCCCGGCAGAACCTGCGCGATCTCGCTCTCGGTCACGTAGCCGCGCGATTTACCGAGCGCCATCAGGTCGGCCATCGTTACAATCGACGGCGGCTCAACTTCGCGCTCGGCGACTATCACGCTCTCATCCGTCTCGATGCTATCGAGCGGCAGATCTTCGTCATCGTCGAACGTCAGGTCTTTCTGAATCGCCATACGGCTCTCCTCGATGCGGGGGCGGAGCGGATCTCAGGTGGAGGATGTGTGCTGGTAGAGATCGCTGTAGGCAGAGCTGCGCGGCGGGGTGCTCAGCATCCCAAGGTACTGCTTGATCTGGACGATCTGGTCGAGAACAGTCTCCTGCTCGCCCACATCAGCCAGCGCAATCTGTTGGGCGAGCCGATCTTTCCATACCTTTGCGAGCTCCTGCTGAAGGATTGTAGCACATTCCAGCGCGTCGTTGACGAAGCGATATGATTGGGACTGTGGCAGTTTGATCGCAAGTACATGGCGGGTCACCGCGTCGAGCGGCGCGTCCAGGCTCGCCGCCCACCCATCGGCGTCGTCGGCCACCGGGCGGCGCTGCAGCTCGGCCCAGATCGCCCGCAGTTCCGTGTCGTCGAACAGCCCGGCGATCGAGCTGTCGATCAGCTCGGCCACCAGGGGAAATGGCGTCAGGTCAGC
>JAYUUK010000272.1:0-3977 GCA_043754595.1 Roseiflexaceae bacterium
GGGCAGGACGATGCGGCGCCAAAAATGCCGCCGATCTCGCTGATCGTGGGACTGAAGGTATTGGGAAGAGCGACGCGCCCAGCACGAGAGTGAGGGCGCACGATGACGTTGCGACAGCGATACGCTTTGTTTTACTAGCAGGTGCAGCTAGCCGTTACGATCGGCGAAATCGCCCATGAATGTGGCGAGCGCGTCGGCGGCGTGGGGCTCGAGCGCATTGTAGAGCGATGCACGCACACCGCCCACTGAGCGATGACCGGCGAGACCGATCATGCCAGCGCGCAGTGCGTCGGCGACGAACTGTTTCTCAAGCGCCTCATATGGCAGACGAAAGGTGACATTCATCTGTGAACGGCTCGACGGGGCGGCGTGACCGCGGTAGAACCCATCAGTCGCATCGATAGCGCCGTAGATCGCCGCCGCCTTGCGCTCATTGCGCTCTCCGATAGCCGCGAGCCCGCCGAGCTGCTCGACCCACTGCAGGACGAGGTCGAGCAGATAGATACCAAAGGTGGGCGGCGTATTGTAGAGCGAGCTATTCTTGGCGGTCACAGCGTAGCTGAGCATGGAGGCCGGTGGCGTCTGCGCCAAATCAAGAAAGGCTTTACGCACAATGACGACGGTGACTCCAGACGGGCCGAGGTTTTTCTGGGCACCAGCGTAGATCAGCGACGGTGTAGCGTATGCGAACGGGCGCGATAGGATATCACTGCTCATATCGACGACGAGCGGCACCTCGCCTGAGACGGGCCAGGCGTGGTACTGCACGCCCTGGATAGTCTCGTTACTGGTGAGATGCATATATGCCGCATCTGGCGGCGTCTGAATGGATGGGGCCTCGGCGACGGCGGTATAGCCCGACTCAGCGGTGCTGGCCGCGAGTCGGGCATCGCCGAGCTTTTTGGCCTCCTCAAGCGCTTTTTCGCCCCACGTGCCGGTGACGACATACGCAGCAGATGCGCCCTGCGGCAGATAGTTGAACGGGACCATGCTGAACTGGAGGCTGGCGCCGCCCTGCATGAAGAGCACGCGGTGGGTGGCGGCGCTCAGCCCGACGAGCGCAAGCAGGCGCGCTTCGGCAGCGGCAACGATCGCTTCGAACTCCTTGGCGCGATGGCTCATCTCCATAATCGAGATGCCAGTGCCGGCGTAGTCGAGCAGCTCCGCCTGGGCGCGCGCAAGCACTGGCTGTGGCAGCACCGCCGGACCGGCGTTGAAGTTGTAAATCATTTATGGATTCTCTGTACGATTATAGATCTCCGCCATGGGGAGATCGTAGAGCTTGCCGGTCTCGGTGGCCCACTGCTGCATGCGCTCAGCGATCTCGTTCATGCGCGGCCCGAGCTGACTATCGTGACAGGCGAGCGCCTGAATTTTGCGATCGAAGGTCTCGCTGATGTCGATACCCATATTCGGCTCGGGCGTGCCCATGACGTACAGCTCGCGGACTTTATGCGGCAGGAGTCTCTCGGCGAGCAACTCGGGGAAGTCCCAGGCGTTTTGGCTGGCGGGATACATCGCCGCGATCGTCGCCTCGCCGACAGCCAGGTGATCCGGGTGGTGGCGACCGATCGGGTAGGCTGGTTTCCAGGTGCGATCGGGCGACTGACAGATCAAGCGGGTCGGGCGGTACGTACGCAGCAGGCGGACGATCTCGCGGCGCAGCTCGAGGGTCGGCTGGATACGGCCATCTGGATGATCGAGAAAGACGATATCCTTGACGCCGAGGACATCGCAGGCGGCGCGCTGCTCGGCCTTGCGAATATTGGTGATCGCCAGGCGGGCGGCCGGCCCGACATCGGTGGCGTCGTCCGCGCCGCCGCCCGAGGCATCGGTGACGACAACGTAGTGGACCTCCCAGCCATCGCGCGCCCAGGCGGCGACGGTCCCGGCGCAGCCAAACTCGGCGTCATCGGGGTGTGCCATAATGACGAGTGCGACCTTGGGGAACTCTGAGGTGAACATGGGCATTCCTTTGTGGTAGAGCGGACTTGGCGTAGTATACCGCGAACCAGCGAACCAGCGAACCAGCGAACGAGCAAACGAGGGACCAGGGGACCAGGGGACCAACGAACCAAGTGAAGCGCACAGCGGGGGGTGGGGCGCAGCCCCCAAAATCATCCCTTTTCTGGTCTTTTAGGATCGTTACAGAAGTGCTCTATGAGGGAGCGGAGGGGAGCTATGACACTATCGGATGATCGGTGTCTGAGCGCCGAGCCCACGCGGCGCGGGGTCGGGCGCGAGCTGTATGCCGGCGTGCACGACATGCCGCTGGTCTGCCCGCACGGCCATGTTGACCCACGGCTGCTGGCGGACGCAGATGCGACACTTGGGACGCCGGCGGAGCTTTTCATCATACCGGACCATTATGTCACGCGGATGCTCTACAGCCGGGGCGTGGCGATGGAGGACCTGGGGGTGGAGCGGCGCGACGGCGGGGCGGTGGAGCGCGACCATCGGGCGATCTGGCAGCGCTTCGCCGACCACTTTTTTCTGTTTCGCGGGACGCCGACCGGGTTATGGCTGCGGGATGAGCTAGCGCTGTTTGGGGTGAGCGAGCGGCTAGACGGCGCGAGCGCGCAGCGGATCTACGATGTGATCGCCGGGCGTCTGGCGCTGCCAGAGTACCGGCCTCGTGCGCTGCTAGACCGCTTCGGCATCGAGACACTCTGCACTACCGATGCCGCCACTGACGATCTGGCGGCGCACACATCGCTGCTGGCGAGCGGCGAGGGACGCGTACGGCCGACGTTCAGACCGGACGGCGTGGTAAATATCCTAACGCCCGGCTGGCAATCGAACCTGACGAGATTGGGCGAACTGGTGGGTGGCGAGATCGGCGATGCGCAGGGGCTGCTACGGGCGCTCGAACAGAGACGGGTTCACTTCAAACAGACCGGCGCGGTGGCGACAGACCACGCGGCCGAGACGGCGTACACCGGGCGGCTGAGCGACGCTGAGGCTGGACGGATCTTTGCGGCTGCGCTGCGGGGCGATGCGAGCGAGCACGATGCCACTGCGTTCACCGGCCATATGCTGCTCGAGCTGGCGCGGATGAGCGCCGAGGACGGGCTGGTGATGCAGCTACATATCGGCAGTATGCGCAACCACCACTCACAGATTTTTGCACAGTTTGGCGCGGATATGGGGGCAGATATCCCGCTATCGACCGAGTGGACGCGCAGTCTGCGGCCGCTGCTGAACGCATATGGTGCCGACCCACGGTTTCGGATCATACTGTTCACACTGGACGAGAGCAGCTACAGCCGCGAGCTCGCGCCGATCGCCGGGCACTACCCCGCGGTGTTACTCGGGCCGCCGTGGTGGTTCCATGATAGCGTCAACGGGATGCGGCGCTTTCTGGAGCGGGCGGTCGAGACGGCAGGGCTGCACAACCTGGCTGGGTTCAACGACGACACGCGGGCGTTCGCCTCGATCCCGGCGCGCCACGATGTCTGGCGGCGGGTGACGTGCGACTGGCTGGCGGGGATGGTCGCCGAGCACACGATCGAGCTCGATGAGGCGCACGAAATGGCCGAGGCGTGCGCAGTGGGGCTGGCGCGGAAGGCGTACCGGCTGGGGTGACCAACGAACCAGGGAATTAACGAACCAACGAACGATGGGACAGGGAACCAACGAACCGACAAACCAGGGGATAGGGAACCAGGGAACTAACGAACCAACAAACCAGGGGCTGAGGGGACGCAGAGATCGCAAGGACGAAGTGCTACAGATCCTGCTCTACCGACGATGGGTGCGCTTGCTTGGCCCATACATCACGAGGGACAGGGAGACAGGGAGATCGCGGGCAAGCGAGAGCGCGCACCCACCGAGGTGGATGCGCGCCAGGGGACGCGACGCGCGATGCGTCCGGCCGGTCTAGAACACGTTGAGGAAGACCGGGGTCGGGAAGGCCGGGGTGCCGGCGAGCTTGGCGATGGCATCCTCGCCCGGGAAGGGCACCGGGCCAGCGAAGC
>JAYUUK010000273.1:0-3973 GCA_043754595.1 Roseiflexaceae bacterium
GCAGCGGCCAGACCGCGCCGAGCTCGAACCACGCCGATGTCAGCATCAGGATCGTCCCCATCGCCGCCAGCGTGATGCTCGCCAGCCGATCCAGCAGCAGCCCGGCGGCACAGATCGGCACGATCAGCAGCGCCGGAAACGATGTGGTGACGCCGAAGCGCAGCGACGCGACGGTGCTGACCAGCGTCCAGGCTCCGATCAGCAGCAGCGCCGAAATCGTCGGCCGGCCGATCCGCACCAGCAGCACCAGGCTGCTGCAGAAGATTACGATCACCGCCAGCGGCACCAGCGCCCGCACATCGTCCGGCCCGCTGGCCGGCGGCACCACGAGCCCGGTCGTCACAAACAGGACCGCGGTCAGCAGCGTCACACCGATCGGGATGAGCAGGATCGGCAGTGTGCGCAGCACCAGCCCGCCGCGCCGCCGGTGCTCCTCTTCCTTTTGTTGATCGCGTGTCATACGACGATTGTACCACCGCCGATCGCGTCCGCCGCGCGCCAACTGGCTGATGCGGGATCACCCATTCGGGTGACACGCCGCTCACCCGCACGCCAGACGCCAGCGCCGCACCGCCGCCCTATACTCGCAACAGAGACGACACGCGAAGGAGAATAGCTATGACAACAGCAGCCTCATCGGCCCCATCTACTTCACCCGCCCCATCGACCCCAGCGTCAGGCTCGCGGCGCTGGCTGTGGATCGCTGCGGGGATTATCATCATTATCGTCGCGATCATCGCCGGCGTGACGTTCAGCAGCGGCGCGCGGCAGCAGACGACGCTGGCCACCAGCCAGGTGCGCAGCGGCGACGTGACCGCCTCGGTGACCGGCAGCGGCACCATCGCCGCCCAGACGACGCTCAACCTGGCGTTCCAGACATCGGGCACCGTGACCGAGGTGCTGGTGGCCGAAGGCGATACGGTCAAGACCGGGCAGGCGCTCGCCAGGCTGGACAGCCGCGACGCCGCATCGCAGGTGGCCAGCGCCGAGGCGGCCCTCGCCAGCGCCAGGGCCAGATTTTTGCAGACCCAGGAGGGCAACGCCACCGGCGCTGACCTGGACGCACAGCGGGCCAGCGTGGCCAACGCCCAGGCCCAGCTCGATAAGGCGCGCGGCGGCAGCAGCACGGCGGCCGACATCGCTTCGGCCGAGGCCAGCCTGCGCTCGGCCCAGGCCAAGCTCGACGCGCTCAAGAACCCTTCGGCCAGCGACATTCAGTCCGCCCAGAGCACGGTGCAGCAGAGCGAGACGGCGCTTCAGCAGCAGCGCGACAGCCTCTCGGCCAGCAAGACCCGCGCCGAGCTCGATCTGCAAAAGGCCGCCGAGACGCTGACTCAGGCGCAGTCCAGCTACGCCACGGCCAAAGAGAGCTGGGACTACGTTCAGAGCAGCGGCAACGATCCGACCAACCCCAAGACCACCGGCAGCGACGGCAAGACCAGGACAACAAGCTGAGCGACGCCCAGCGCCAGAGCTACTACGATAGCTTCGTTCGCGCTGAGTCTCAGCTGCGCAGCGCCGAGGCAGGGGTGAGCCAGGCGCAGGTCAGCTTCGACAGCGCGCGCCAGGCCGAGGCCACCGGCGTCCAGAGCTACGAGGCCAAGCTGGCCGACAGCCAGCGCCAGCTCGCCGCGCTGCGCAGTCCAGATGCGCGCACCGTGGCCCAGTACCAGGCCAGCGTCGATCAGGCGGCGGCGGCGCTGCGCAAGTACCGCCAGGGCGGCACGGCGGCCGATGTCGCCGCGGCGCGGGCCTCGCTGGATCAGGCCAACGCCAATTTGGCCAAACTGACGGCGAGCGGGACGACCAGCGATGTGGCGATCCAGCAAGCTTCGGTGGCGCAGGCCGAGCAGACGCTTGTGCAGACCAAGATCAAGCTGGAGCAGACCGAGCTCAGGGCGCCGTTCGGCGGGATCATCAGCGCCGTCGATCTGGTCGTCGGCGGGACTGCCAGCGGCGCAACGACGGCCATCGCGCTGATCGACCGCGACCCACTCCACGTCGACCTCAAGCTGAGCGAGAACGACGTGGCCAAAATCGCGCTCGGCCAGCAGGTGACGCTCACGATCGACGCGCTGCGCGACTGGGCGGCCACCGGCAAGGTCAGCTACATCGCGCCGGCCTCGACGAGCAGCAACGGCGTCGTCGTCTACGAGGTCCGCGTCGATGTGCCTGACAGCGACGCGCGGGTCAAAGTTGGCATGAGCTCCAACCTGGATATCGTCGTGGCCAGCAAGCAGGGCGTGCTGCTGGTGCCAAATACCGCGCTACTGCCGAAGGGCGCGGGGCGCGCGGTGCAACTCGTCGGCGCTGACGGCAAGACCAGCGAGGTTGAGGTGCAGACCGGCCTGACCGACGGCGTCAGCACCGAGATCGTCGGCGGGCTGAAGGCCGGGGACAAGGTTGTGACCACGCCGAGCGTCGACACCGCCAAGCCAAAGAGCAATGCCCCGCTCGGCGGGTAGAGGGAGGGGTACCATGCTCACGCTCACCGATATCACCAAGACCTACCGCATGGGCGAGGTGGACGTCCACGCGCTGCGCGGGATCTCATTCACCATCGAGGACGGCGAGTTCGCCGCGATCGTCGGGCCATCCGGCAGCGGCAAGAGCACGCTGATGAACATCATCGGCTGCCTGGATGCGCCGAGCGCCGGGAGCTACACGCTGGACGGCGCCGAGACCTCGACGCTGCCGGACGAGCAGCTAGCGCGGGTGCGGGCGCGGCGGCTGGGGTTCGTCTTCCAGCAATACATGCTGCTCGCGCGCCAGAGCGCGCTGCGCAACGTCGAGATGCCGATGATCTACCGCGGCGTGCCGGCGGCGCTGCGCCGCAGCCGCGCCGAGACCGCGCTGACCATGGTCGGCATGCGCGATAGGATGGGCCACTTGCCGCGCGAGCTCTCCGGCGGGCAGCAGCAGCGGGTCGCCATCGCTCGGGCGCTGGCCGGCAGCCCATCGCTCATCCTGGCCGACGAGCCGACCGGGGCGCTGGACAGCCGCACCGGCGAGGAGATCCTGACGATCTTCCGCACGCTCAACCGCGAGCAGGGGCTGACGGTGATCATCGTCACCCACGACCGCGAGATCGCCGAGCACTGCGACCGGGTGCTGACCGTCAAGGACGGGCTGCTGCTCAGCGATACGCGGGGAGCGGCGAAGCGCGCCGGATCGATGGCGCGCGGGCGGTGCAGGTAGGGGCGAAGCGTGCCGGATCGATGGCCTGGGGGTATGCATGTCTGCGCTTGCTTCGCCCGTACCGATCGATGGCGGGGCGGGCGACGGCGAGGCGACGGGCTGGCAAGCGCCACCAAAACAAAGAAAACGAGGCATCCTGTGGTCGATATTCAAAGGGCGGCGGCGGCGGCGGTGCCGGCGCCCGATCTGGCGCGGCTCGAGCCGCTCGATGAGCGCTACAGCGGCGGCGTCAGCGTCGGCGAGGTGGCGCGGGTGGCGCTCGACAGCCTGCTCGCCAACCGAGTGCGCTCGCTGCTGACCATGCTCGGCGTGATCATCGGCGTGGCCTCGGTGGTGGCGCTGCTCTCGCTCGGCAACGGCGCGAGCAATGCGATCACCGGACAGATCCGCTCGATCGGCACCAATATGGTGACGATCTCGCCGGGCGCGCCGAGCAACAACGGCCCTGGTGGCGGCGACAGCACGGCGCAGACGCTGACGATCGAGGACGCGCGGGCGATCGATCGCCGCGCTCAACCTCCCGATCGTCGGCCCATCGCCGCAACTCTCCGGCCAGCTCGCGCTCGTCGCGCCCTCCGCCGACACGACGGCCCAGGTGGTCGGTATCACCGCAGTCTATCAGCAGGTCCAAGATCTGACACCCAGCGTCGGCAGCTTCATCACTGAGGAGGATGAGCGCAGCGGCTCGCTGGTGATCGTGCTCGGCGCGACGGTGGCCAAGGATCTGTTCGGCTCGGGGCAGGCCGTCGGCCAGAATGTGCGCGTCGGCACCCAG
>JAYUUK010000274.1:0-3965 GCA_043754595.1 Roseiflexaceae bacterium
ACCGCCGCGAGCTCGCTGAAGGCGCCGGAGGCAGCGGCGCGCGCCGGCTCGCCGCGCTGCTGTGCAAGCGATGGCGCGAGGATAGCGAAGTAGCCATCGGCCAGCGCGCCGGCCTCGGCGCGGCGCATCGCAAAGCCCTGCCTATCGGCGGCGCGGACATCGCTGAGCGCCTCGGTGAGCTTAGCCTGGTAGGTGTCGAGCAGCTCGGCGTGGAGCGCGGCGCTGGCATCGGGGATGCTCATCTGGCCGCTAGCCGCACTGTGGAGCGCGCGGGTTGCGTCGGCATCGGGGCGCAGAAAGCGGGTGGAGTGGCGGTACTCGCGCAGGCTGAGCCAGCGCTGGGCAGCCGCGACATCGCCGGCGGCGAGCGAAGTATCGGCGGCGGCGTAGGCACCGGCGAGCATGGCGGTCCAGATGCTGGCGCGGGCCGCAGCATAGGCCGCAGCATCGCCACGGGCGACCGCGGCCCGCGCAACGGCGAGATCCGCCGCTATGGTACGATCGGCGTCTGGGGCGATGGGGCGTAGCTGCGGGCCAAGATCTGCGGTATAGATCGAATCGGACTCGTCGACGAGCGCGGCGGCCTGGGCGCGATCGGCGGCGAGCGCGAGCTGGGCGCGGGTGAGGCGCGAGCGGATCTGCTCGGCGAGCTGGGCGGGCGATGGCGTCTGGGCTGCGGCGGTGAGCGGGAGCAACGCGACGGCGATCAGCAGCGCCGCGAGGATGGCGGCGATCGGCCGCTGCGGGCGTCGCTGCTGGCGAGCGACCGGCACCGGCGCGACGGTGAGGCGGAAGGTGGGGCGCAGCATACTGACGTTTCCTTGTAGTAAGGAGCGAGTAGCAAGGAGCTAGGAGTCAGGATTCAGATTATTCGCAGGCTGAATATGACACGGCGCGGTTTCTGAGCGCTACTGGAGGGCGATATTGAGCTTGGCAGCCGCCTGGGTGACGTGGCCGGTGATGGTATCGGCGCGGCTCTGGGCCTCCGAGCCGAGCAGGTCGGCGTCCTCGGCGGTGAAGCGCTCGCCGCGCCGCTCCTTGGCGTAGACATCGGCGACGAAGGCCTTGAGCTCGCTCAGCCCCTGGCCGATCTGGGCGTCCTGCGCCGGATCCACCTGGCTGATGACCGCGCTGACGCCCCGGTGAACCACCTGGAGGCTGCCAAGAATATCCTGGATATCGGCGAGGCGCGAGATGGCGACGAAATCGCGCTGGGTGCTGGAGCCGCCAGCCACGAAGCGCGAGCTCTTCCACGAGTTAAAGTACTCGGTCATCGTCGGCACCATGGTCACCAATGCGGTGAAGGCGTCCTGCTCGGTTGGCTGCCAGGCCTGCGCCGCCGCGCCGAGCGCCACCGTCTGCTCGTGGAGCGTATCGACGCCGGCCTTGAGGACATTGGCGTCCGGCAGCGCCTCGCCGAAGCCAATGCTGCCATCGGCGTCAAAATCGGCCTGAACCTGTTTGATGGTATACTCCGGGAACGTCCCCCACAGGGTACTCTCGGTGACGCCGAACAGATTGCCCGGCTTGGCGAGCATGCGGCCATTTGGAAGCGCAAGATCGACCGGGGCGACGTTCTCGCCGCCATCGGTCCCGCTGGTGCCAGCGTCGATGACGACATCGAAGGCCGCCAGGCTGGGCACGCCGGCGACGATCCCCTCGATCCGCTCGTAGCCCGGGCTGGCGACGACCCAGGCGGCGCGGGCGTCCTGAATGACCGCAATGACAGCGGCGCGGTTTGTGCTCCAGAGCGCGGCGTAGTCGAAGTTGGCCTGTTTGGCAAGCGCATAGTAGGCGTCGCTGTGGGTCTTGAGCGCGGCGGTGGCCGAGCTGAGCTCGCCAGAACGCTCGACGAGGTAGTCCTTGACCGGGGCGAGGTCGGCGGCGGTGCTGGTGGCTGCCGCCGTGGCTGCGGGAGCCTCGACGCTGGTGGGGGCTGACGCCGACGGCGCGCCGCAGCCGGCGAGCGCGATGGCCAGCAGCGCCGCGCTCGACCAGCGCAGCCAGGTGGTGGGTGTCGACGTGGGGGCCATCGCAGTATCTCCATTAGTGGATCGTTATAATGGGCGTTAGGGTATACTAACAGTATCGGTTTGTCAAGCGACGTTCGATGCGCACACTCATCATCTTCAACCCAATGGCCGGCCAGGCGGCGACGCTGCAGCAGGAGCTCGAAGGCGCGGCGCAGGTATGGCGCGCGGCGGGCTGGAGCGTCGATATGCAGCCGACGCAAGCGGCGGGCGACGGCACGCGGCTGGCGCGGGAGGCGGCGATGGCCGGCTACGACCTAGTGGCGGCGGCGGGCGGCGATGGGACGATCAACGAGATCGTGAATGGGCTGGCGGGGAGCGAGACGGCGCTGACGCCGCTGCCGATCGGGACGGTGAACGTCTGGGCGCGCGAGCTGGGGCTGCCGATGCAGCCGCGGGCGACGGCCGAGGCGCTGCTGCGCGGGACGATCCGACGGGTGGACCTCGGCCTAGCCGGCGAGCGTTACTTTCTGCTGATGGCCGGCGTGGGGTTCGACGCGGCGGTAGTGATGGCGGTACACGCGCGCGAGAAGCGGCGGCTGGGGGCGCTAGCGTACGTGGTGCGGGCGGTGGCGCTGGCGTTCGCCTACGGCGGGACGCGGGCGCAGATCACGATCGACGGCGATCCGCTGTTCGGGCGGGTGCTGATGCTGGTGATCGGCAACACCCGGCTGTACGGCGGCGTGATCTCGATCACCAGCGAGGCGATCATCGACGACGGGCTGCTAGACGTCTGCCTGCTGCGCGGGCGGAACTGGCTGCGCTCGCTCGGGCAGATCAGCTCGGTGCTGCGGCGGCGGCAGCGGGCCGACCCGCAGGTAGAGTACCGGCTGGCGCGCGAGGTGACGATCAGCGCGCGGCGGCCGCTGCCGATCCAGGTGGACGGCGACTATATCGGCACCACGCCGATGACGTTTACTATCGCGCCGCGCGCGCTGAGAGTGCTGCTGCCCGAACGGCTACCGAGCAATCTGCTGCTGACGCAGACACCGGAAAGCGAACAAGATTAACAGGGAGTGATTGCCGCGCGCCGGACGCCACCAAGCGGGGTTTGGAGGCGTAGCCCTCGCGATTCCCCCTTTGTAGTTTCGATAGGAATGCTCTCACAGGGCAGCGGACGCAGCAAGCTGCGTCCCTACGCACAGCTAATGCAATACGAGATAGGACAGGGCGCATGGGGCACAACGCCGCAAACGCGAGACAAGTATGGGCATCGTGCGCGCTGGCGCTCCTGCTGGCGGGGTGCAGCGCGCCGCAGGCGATCCAGCTGACGCCGGCACCGGCGTCGTCGCTGCTGCCGCTCGCCGATGTCACGTCGCAGCCGCTGGCTGCGACGGTGACCTCGCCGGGGGCTGGGCTGAGCGGGCGGCTGCTGCTGGTGCGCTCAGGCGCAGTCTGGCTGTGGGAGGGCGAGCAGGGCCGGCAGATCATCGGCGGCGGCGACCCGCTGGCACAGCCGACATGGGCGCCAGATGGGGCGGCGCTGGCGGCGGTGCAGCGCGAGCAGAGTTTTTCCAACATCGTGCTGGCCCCCGCCGCAGGCGGCGAACTGCGCCCGCTGACGGTCAACGGCACCAGCGAGCCGCCTGACAGCGTCGCTCGGGTCTACGCGAGCATCTGGGCGGCCTACCCGCAGTTCGTGCCTGACGGAAGCGCGGTGGTGTTCATCTCGCAGAGCGACCCGCCGCTTGGCGACCCGCCCGCCGAGCGCAACCTCGGCTTATACCGGGTAACAGCTAGTGGCGGCCAGCGCGAGCTTCTGTGGGCCAGCGATACGGCCAACGTTGGGCGGCCGGCCGTCAGCCCCGATGGCGCAAGCGTGGTGTTCGCCGCCGCACCGCTGAACCCCGGCGAGCCCGACCGGCTGCTGCGCTACCCGATGAGCGGCGGCGACGCTGCGCCGATCGATGGCGTGCCGGAGCAGAGCTACGACCC
>JAYUUK010000275.1:0-12048 GCA_043754595.1 Roseiflexaceae bacterium
CCGCGTCGCTACATCCCCTGCTACGCTAGCTGGTAAACCCCACGATACGAAGAAAGCTGACGGCCTGCAGCGCCGCGCCGCCGACCAGCGCGCCGTCGATATCCGGCTGCGCCATCAGCTCATCGACGTTCTCCGGCTTGACGCTCCCGCCGTACTGGATGCGCATGGCATCGGCCGCCGCAACCCCGCCGACACCGGACAGCGCGGCGCGGATCGTGGCGTGCATAGCCTGCGCGTCGGCGGCTGACGCTGTCAGCCCGGTGCCGATCGCCCATACTGGCTCGTAGGCGATCACCACGTCGGCGAGGCGCGCGCGGTCCACATCGGCCAGACCAGCGCGAACCTGCGCCACCACCACATCCTCGGCGGCCCCGGACTCGCGCTGCGCGCGCGTCTCGCCGACGCACAGGATCGGCAGCAGACCTCCGCCGAGCGCCGCCCGCAGCTTCTTATTGACCAGCGCATCGTCCTCGCCAAAGATCGCGCGGCGCTCAGAGTGGCCGACGATGACATAGTCACAGCCGAGCTCGCGCAGCATACCCGGCGCGATCGCCCCGGTGAACGCACCCTGTATCTCGTACCAGACGTCCTGCGCGCCGAGCCGGATGGGACTCTCCTGCACTAGCGAGCTCAGCGCGTGCAGCGCGGTGAACGGCGGGCAGATCAGCACCTCGCGGCCCTGCGGCGCGCCGATGCCGGCCAGCAGCGCCTCGACCAGCTCGACGCCCTCGGCCACCGTCTTGTACATTTTCCAGTTACCGGCGATCAGCGGGGTTCGCATCAGCTACTCCGTGTGTTATCCGCGACCGATTAAAAGCGAGATGATCGCCGACCAGATCGGCCCAATATTCGGGCCGACCCCAAAGGTCAGCGCGATGGCAACGACCACCGTCACGCCGAAGACTCTGGCGTCCCACGCGAGAACCTTGGCACCATCGAATGGGCCGGCCGGTATCATGTTGAACAGGCCGAGGCTGGCGTTCAAGCTCACGCCCAGGAAGCAGAGCTCCTGGAGCAACCGCGAGTCCAGACCGAGCGCGAAGAGGATGGGATAGATAGCCAGGAAGAGCAGCGAGAGCACCATATTAGTGGCCGGGCCGGCCAGCGCGATCAGGCCGCCCTGCCGCGCGCTGATGACGCCGCGGTGCCAGACGGCGCCTGGGGCAATGAACAGCAGACCGATCGGCAGGCAGGCGAGCACGATCGAGACCAGCAGCATCTGGGTGTTGGCCAGGAAGTGGGCCTGCGCGCCGAAGCGCCGCGCCACGAATCGGTGCGCCAGCTCGTGGAGGATCATGCCGAGGCCGCAAACCACGCCGGCGATCAGCAGGTTCTGCAGCGCGCCCCCGATGTTCGACAGCAAATTGCCGACGCCGGTGATAAATAGGGCGTAGGCCAGCGTCGTGCCGGCCCAGGCCTTGAGCAGCTCGACGTTATCCTTTGCGCCACCGTCGAAGAAACCCTCGTCTGGCACCGAGCCAAAATTGCGCATACCGCTCCTTTATTGCCGATGCGTTATTATAGAACAATTCGGAAGAGGGAGGAGATCGCGGGGGCTGGGCCTCCGCACCCCCGCTGCCGAAGGCGAGATCGCGGGGGCTGCGCCCCCGCACCCCCGCTGCCCGCTGGGGAAGCGGCGATCGTGCGCGCTGCGCCCCCGCTCCCCACCGAGCGCTGCGTCTAGAACAGCGAGAGCTGTTCGCCATCGGCGCGCTCGGGCAGGACGCAGAAGCCGTTGGCGGACGCCCAGGCCGCGGCCGGCCCGCGCCAGCGATGCCGTGCTATGATCGCCCGGCCTGCGTCATCGAAGCCGACGCCCTCGCCCTCCAGCAGCGCCCGCTGCGCCAGCCCACGGGTGCTGATCGCACCGTCGCGCGCCACCACCCGCTGCCACGGGATGGTGCGCCCGGCGGGCAGAGCGCCAAGCGCAAATCCGACGGCCCGCGCCGTGCATCCGCCAACCACCGCCGCCACATCGCCGTAGCTACTCACCGCCCCGACTGGGATCTGCGCCACCGCCAGATAGATCCGCTCCTGCAGCGCCGCGTCGATCTGCTCCATGGCTATACCTCCGCAAATAATCATACCCCCGACGCACAGTTTCTGCACGTCGGGGGTATGCGAGAGCGCTGTTTGGCGGGGAGAGCGGCGCTGGCTCAGGCCACGCTGTTGAGACGCCTGGCGAGCGACTGAAGCCCGCGGTGCTGCAGCGCCTTGACCGAGCACTCGCTGCGTCCGAGGCGATTGGCGACTTCCTGGATCGAGAGATCGCTCACAAAGCGCATGTGAATCACCTGCCGCTGGTCTTCGGTCAGGTCGAGCAGCACCCGTTTCAGCTCATCGTGGTCGAACATCGTCTCCACGCCATCCTCGGGGCCCTCGTAGCTCCCTTCCCAGGCGTCGAGCGAGATGGAGGGGCGGCTCTTGCGCCGCCGGATCGCATCGATCGTGCGGTCGTGGGCGATACGGTAAAGCCACGCCGAGATTGGCCAGCCGCGATCTTCGTAGCGCGCCATCCCCTCGAACATCCGCATGAACACATCGGCCTGTATATCTTCAGCCATCTCAACCTCGCCGATGCGGAAGTAGATATAGCGAAAGATAGCGCTGGCGTAGCGCTCGTAGATCTGCGTAAATGCCTGCTCATCACCCGCTTTGGCGCGGACGATCAGCTCGGAGTCGCTCGGGGCGTGCTGCATTGTCGTTCCTTCGTATGAGCCGCGCGACAGTCAAGCGCTATGAAACCTGACCGCAGTGTAGTACAATTGCGCTACCGACCCGTTACCAAATCCGCTCTGATGCGGTCTATGACAAGCCTACTTGTGTGCTGGATCGTCAGCCGCGCTATGCATCTCGATAGTATAGATTGGGAGAGTTTGTGGATATTGCCGTGATGATCGAGGGCCAGCAGGGACTCACCTGGCCGCGCTGGCAGCGGCTGGTGGAGGCCGCCGAGTCGCTCGGATTCGCCGGCCTCTATCGGTCGGACCATTTCACTGACCCGAGCCCGCCAGACCAGGACTCACTCGAACTGTGGGTCTCGCTGACATGGGCCGCCAGCCACTCGCGGCGCCTGGCCATCGGGCCGCTGGTCGCACCCGTCAGCTTTCGCGACCCGATTATGCTCGCCCGCACCGCAATGCAAGTCGATGATCTCTCGGGCGGAAGGCTCGAGCTGGGGCTGGGGGCCGGCTGGAATGAGCGCGAGCATACGATGTTCGGCTACCCGCTGCTGAGCGTCGATGAGCGCTTCGCCCGCTTCGAGGAGGCGCTGCAGATCGTCAGCGCGCTGCTACGCGGCACCGAGCCGGTGAGCTTTGCCGGACGCTACTACCAGCTCCAGGAGGCCAGGCTGCTTCCCACGCCGTCGCGCCCGCATGGGCCGCCGATCGTCATCGGCGGCAACGGGCCGCTGCGCACGCTGCCGCTGGTGGCGCGCTATGCCGATCAGTGGAACGCAGTGTATATTGGCGGCGAGCAGTTCGCCGAACGCTGTCAGCGGCTCGATGCGCTGCTGCTGGAGGCCGGGCGCGCGCCCTCATCGGTCAAGCGAACGCTGATGACCGGACTGATCTTCGCGCCGGATGCCGCGGAGCTTGCGGATAAGCTCGCGGGCCGCCCGATCGCTGGGCTGCGCGAGCGCGGGCTCATCGTCGGCACTCCCGACGATATTCGCCAGCAGACGGCGCAGCTCGCCGGTTTTGGCGTCGAGCGCCTCATGGTGCAGTGGATCGCGCTCGACGATCTCGCCGGCCTTGAGCAGCTAGCGCGCGCGGTGCTGTAGGCTGCGCGAAACGTCGATCGGCCAGAATACGTATCGAATGTGACAGCTACCGTCTATTGTAGAATCGCACACCATGAGGAGTTCCCATGAGCGACCCAATGCCGCTACCAGAGCCGACGCCGGTTCAGCCGACGCCGGTTCAGCCGCCGGTTCAGCCGCCGACCAAAGGAAAATTCCCGGTCTGGGCGATTATCCTGATCATCGTCGGTGTCCTGCTACTGCTCTGCTGCGGGATCGCGGCGCTCGGCGCGAACCGCATCACGTCGAACCCGGCGTTCCAGACCGCCATCGCCCCGACGCGCTCGACCAGCTCAGACACCTTCCCGACCGATGAGGCCACGCCTTCGGGTGGCTTGGTAGACGTGCTGCCGACCGATGAGGCGACGCCCTCGCCTGAGGCGACGGATAGTGGGTCATCGGGCGGGCAGATCTCCGGCGGCCTCGGCGGCGCAAGCATCCCTGATAGCCAGGTGCTCGACTCGGGCGATGGGGTCTCGCAGGTCACGGTGCCTGGCAACTGGCAGACGATGCAGCTCAACGATAAGGCCGATATCCAGGCCGGCAACGGATCGAAAGAGCAGTACCTGGTGGTGCTCAGCGAGTCCACCGCCGACTTGAACCTGAACCTGCAGGAGTACGCCGACACAGTGGTAGGGGATCTGCGCGACAACCTGACCGATCCGAAGGTCTCCGACCCTGTGTCGCTGACGATCAACGGTGCGCCGGCGCTACGTTACGAGATCCGAGGCTCGTTAGATAAGATCAACGCGGTCTATTGGCTGACGGCGGTGCAGGGGAAGGATCACTTTCACCAGGTGCTGACCTGGACGCTCGCTTCGAAAGCCGATGATAACCAGGCGCTGCTAGAAGCTATTACGGGGACCTTCACCGAAAAGTAAGGGGCCGCGCGCGGCGAAAAGCGGGGGAGTGGGCAGCCCACTCCCCCGCTTTTTCTATGCTTCTACGGTGGCGCTAGCCAACGGCGATCGCGCCGAGCTCCTCCAGCAACCGATCGATCTCGGCGTGCGTGTTATAGTGCACCAGGCCGATGCGCAGCATGCCGCCGTCGGCCTCGACGCCGAGCCGCTCGGTCAGATTGATGGCGTAGTAGTTCCCGTGCCAGCAGAAGATCCCGCGCCGGCCGAGCTCGGTGGCGAGATACTCCGGGGTACGACCGGCGACCCGCACCGCGACCGTCGGGGTGCGCCAGTCGAAGCGCGCAGCGTCGGCGATCCCATAGAGCGTCAGCCCTGGGATCGCCAGTAGTCCGCTCACCAGATGCTCGCTCAGCTCGCGCTCGTAAACCTGGATAGCGGTCATCGCCGCCACCAGCGCGGCGCGGCGCGTGGGCGGCGCGGCGGATCCAGCGCTGCCCCGGCCCAGCTCCTCAAGGTAGTCGATCGCCGCCGACACGCCGGCCATGCCCTCGTGGTTCTTCGTGCCAGTCTCCCAGCGATCGGGCGTCTGTTCGCCAGCCGGCCGCACTTTGTACGGAGTGAGCCGCTCCAGATGCTCGCGCTTGCCATAGATCGCGCCCATATGCGGCGCAAAAAACTTGTACGGCGAACACGCCAGGAAGTCGGTGTCCAGCGCGCGCACATCGATCGGGCCGTGGGGCGCATAGTGGACGGCATCGACGAACGTGAGCGCGCCAACGGCGTGGGCCAGCCGCACGACGCTGGCGATGTCGTTGATCGTGCCGACCGCGTTTGAGGCGTAGCCGACGGCCACGAGCTTGGTGCGCGGCGTGATCTTGGCCGCCAGATCGTCCATGTCGAGCGTACAGTCCTCGATATCGACATCAACGTAGCTGATGGTGACGCCACGCTCGGCGAGTGCGGCCCACGGGCTGACATTAGCATCGTGGTCAAGCCTGGTCAGGACGATCTCGTCGCCCGGCCCGAGGTCGCGGCCGATAGCGCGGGCGATGGCGAATGTCAGCGTCGTCATGTTCTGGCCAAATAGCACCTCGTCCGGGTCGCAGCCGAGCAGATCGGCCATGCGCTCGTGGGCGGCGGCGATCACGCCGTCGGTGCGGCGGCTGGTAAGGAACGGGCCGTGCGTGTTGGCGTTGGCGCTGGTAAGATAGCTGGTGATCGCGTCGATCACGTCGCTCGGCACCTGCGTCCCGCCCGGCCCATCGAAGAAGACTGCCGGCTGCCCATCGACCATCTGGCTGAGCGCGGGGAAGCGCGCGCGCACGGCGGCGCTATCGCGGAGCGTCAACGTCATACAATCTGCCTTTTCGTTCAGCGCCCGCCGAGCGATTCGTCGGGCGCGTATGGGTCGATACGATACCATCTCGTCGCATCATCGTCAACAACGCGCGCGAGCGCGAGGAGAAGCAGCCTGTGCAGCCCCAACATCGAAGCCAGCGCATCCGGCTGGCCCAGGTCGCGCTCGCCCTCGTGACGCTCGTCGCCGCAGCGCTGCGGCTGACCGCCAACGATGGGCCGTTCTCCAGCAGCGACCATGCCGAGGCGGCGGCGATCGCGCTGCTGTTCTTCCCGCGCGCTGGCTCGTGGCTCATCCCCGGCTCGGGGCTGTGGTGGCAGATCTTCACATCGAGCCACGGCGCGCTCACGCCGCTGGTCGCACAGCTATGGGCGGCGCTGCTCGGGATTACCGGGCAGCCGCTGAACGAGTGGCGCTGGAATGCGCCGTTTGCGCTGCTCGGGGTGGTGGGCGTCCTGCTGGCCGGGCGGCTGGCCGCCAGGCTCCACGGCGTCAGGGCCGGGGTGCTCGCCAGCGCGCTGCTGGCCGTCCTGCCAGTTCACGTGGCGCTCTCGCGCGCATCTGGGCTAAGCCACATCCCGCTGATGAGCCTGTGCCAGCTGCTGGCGTGTCTGGCACTGCTGAGCTACGCGTCGAACCCCACGCCAAATCGAGCCTGGCGCGCCGGGCTGCTGCTCGCCCTGGCGCTCAGCATCGAGATTTTCTTCCCGCTGCTGCTGACCGCGGCGGCGCTGACGCTGGCGATCGCCGGCTCGCCGGTCGGAACGCCGCTGCGGGAGCGGGTGGCGCGAGCGAGGACGCTCGCGCGCGCCCCTGGGTTGGCGCTGCCGGCGCTCGGCGCGCTGCTGATCGGGCTGGGCATCATCGTCGGCCATCGGCTCGGCCACTTCGAGCAGGGCGGGCCGATGGGTCGGCTGTTCGAGGGGTCAGACCGACGTGCCGGGCTGTATCTGTTGGCGTTTGCCACAAATCTGAGCTTCGCCGTCGGCCCGATCGTCGCCATCGCCCTGCCGCTGATGGCGCTCGGCGGGATCGGCTGGCTGCGCAGGCTGGACGCGCGATGCATCCCGCTCGTCTGGTCGGCGGTCTATCTCGTGCCGTTCGCGCTCTTCACCCGGCCGAACGTCTACGGCTACTTCCTGATGGGGTTGGTCTGGCTGACAATCGCCGCCGCGCTGGCGCTGGCGAATATCGCCGAACGCGAACCGGCCAGTCCTCGAGCCACGCGCGCCTGGCAGGCGATGGTCGTCGCGCTGATCGCCGTGCTGGCGCTGCGGTCGCTGACGATCATTGGAGCCGCCAATCTAGGACCTCTGGTGGGCCGCGATGTGGCGCAGGGCGGGATCTTCCCGGACCAGGGACTCAAAGCCGCAGCCGCCTGGGTCAGGCAGCGCGCCACACCTGACGACGTGGTCTTCGCCGACACAGCATTTGAGCCGTACCAGCTGTTCTATTATGTTAAGCCGCCGTTTCTGGGCTTCACCGACACCGTGAACCCGGAGGACGGCTACCGCCGTATCGCCAGCGAGCCGACGCGGCCACGCTTCTTCCTGGTGGTCCCCGGCAACGAGCCGCTACTGCTGCGCTACGCTACCCCCGCGCCGCCGCTGCTGGCGATGGTGACCGAAGGCGACCGTACGCTTCTGCTGATCTACGGCGACGCAGACGATGGAGGCGCGCCGCCGGTGGAGCGCGTCGACCGCGCGGTCGGCAATGCTTTGTTCGACGCCGAAGATGGCTCGCTCACCGCGATGCTCAGCGCACGCTGACCTTCGGTCGGCATACGATGCCGGCTATTCCCCGCAGCTATCGAACTGCCAATCCTGCCTCGCATGCGCAGGGCATTGTGACATACATTGTCACAATGACTTGCTATGCTGGGCAGTATGAACTGCAACTGTACATCTATCGCACGCTATCTTCAGCGGCAGCAACTCCCAGCGGCGCTGTTGACCGGGCTACTGCTCGCGGGCACTGGCCTCCAGCTAGCTGTGGTACAGACGGCGGCGGCGGCGATGGGTGGGCTGAACCACGGGCCGACCGACAGCCGGGCGGTTTGGTACGGAGCCACATGCGTTGGGATCGTCGCTGTGCAGCGCTGCGTGGCGCTGGCCGCGAGTCTGCTGGTCGAGCGAGCGGCGCGCACCGTGACCGCCGCGATACGCTGCGCTATCGTCGACCACGCGCTGCGCGCCGCCGTCGGCGTCACGCGGCACCGGAGCCAACAGATCGAAGCCGACCTGGCGATAGTCAGCGCCGCCATCGCCGCTGGTCTGAGCGGCGGCGCGGGGGCGACCCTGTTGCTCGTCGGCGCGGCAGCGCTACTCGCGGCCATCGATCTCCGGCTCGCCAGCGGCGTCCTGGCGGCAGTGATTCTCGGCAGCGCGGCGTTCGGGGCGCTGTGGCGGATGGGAGCCACGAACTGGGCGACGGCCCACGCGGCCGAAGCGACCCGCGATGGCGTGTTCGCCGAGCTACTTCTGGGTGCTATCGATCTGCGGAGCAGCGGCGCTGCCAGCTATGGCGAGCGGCGCTTCGCGGCCGCGCTAGGCGCGTGGCGGCTGGCCGCACACGCTGCCGACCGCGACCGGGCCATCGCGCGGCTGATCGCCGCCATCACTGCCATCGCCGCTGCGCTCTGGGGGGCGGCTGAAATGTCGCCGCTCGCATCGGGCGGCGATGCTGGCGCTGAGCGCGCGGTGCTGATCGCCGCAGCCATCGTGGCGATGGTCGCGCCGCTGTGGCGAGTTTGTCTCGGGCTAGGCGGCCTTCGCTGCGCCGCTGCCGCCATCGGACGCCTGGATGCGCTGCTCGCCATGCATCCATCGCTCCCCGACGGCGAGCGAGCGCTGCCGGGCGGCGCGCTGGCCGTGCTCTGCAACCACATCAGCTTCCGCCCCAAACACGGCGCGCTGGAGACTGCCGCCGCACTCGATGATATCAGCTTCGCCATCGCCCCTGAACAGATACTGGGCGTGCTCGGCAGCGGCGCGAGCAGCGCGGCGGCGCTTGGGCAGCTGCTGCTACGCGACACCGACCCGGATAGCGGGCAAATTCTGGTCGCCGGACACGACCTGCGCCAGCTCACTGGCCAATCGCTGCGGCGGCGCGTCGGGGTCATCTCTCCAGAGACTGGCGTGTTTGCCGGCACGCTGCGCGAGAACCTGACGCTACTCGATCGCATGATCGGCGATAGGCGTCTGTACGGCCTGATCGACGAGCTAGGGCTGGGCGCGTGGCTGATGCACGCAGCGGGCGATCTCGATGCCATTATCGACCCGCAGACCTTTCCACCTGGCGACGCCCAGATCCTGGCGATCGTGCGCGCCGGCCTGCGCGACTACGGTTTAATCATCGTCGACCGGGCGGCTGGCCAGCTCGATGCCGCGCGCCAGCAGCTGTTCGACCGGGCGTTAGGGCGGCTGCTCGATGGCAGGAGCGCCGTCATTCTCGCCGATAGGCTGGAGACTCTGGAGCGCGCCGACCAGATCATGATCGTGTCAGACGGCCGGATGATCGAGTACGGCGCGCGCACGCGGCTGCTGACGTGCGCCGCATCGCACTACGCCGCGCTCCGGCGCAGAAAGGTGGGCGGTATTGTCGGCTGAACAACGGACTGCGCCGATCGCTGAGCCAGGGACACTCTGGCTGCTGTGGCGGCTGATCTGGGGCGCGCCGCTCCAGTTCGTAGCCATGGCCATCGAGCGGGTGGCGCTGCCCTGCTGGCCGATCCTGGCCGGGCTGTCGGCACGCGGCTATCTCGACCGTACGACTGGGCACAGCCTCTCGCAGCTGTTGGCGTGTCTGCTCGCACTCGGCGTGGCGCTCGCGCTGCGATCGGGGGCCGGGGGCAGCGCGACGCGCTGGGCGCGTGAGGCCAGTGCGCTGTTGCAGCGCAATCTGATCGGGCGATCGCTGGAGCGGCCGAGCCGCCAGCTGCTCGCAGCGGACGCGGCGGCGATTGAACAGCTGCGCGAGGATCTCGTCTTCATCGGATCGCTCGGCGACCGGGCGTGCGATCTCGTCGGTGCGCTGCTGGCGCTCGGCATCGCGCTGGTGGTGCTGCGCCCTATCGATGCGCCGCTCATGTCGCTGCTGGTTCTGGTCGCGATCGGCGCGGCCGTGGCGCCGACCGAGTCGCTGGGCAGTCGGGCTTGGCCGCGCGCTGAGAACGACGATCGCGCCGACAGCATCGCCGAGATCGTTGGCGCGCGGCGCTCGATCCGCGCCGCCGTAGCCGAGGCGCAGTTCATCGCGCGGGTGGGGGAGCTGAGCCGGCGACGCGACTCGGCGGATCTCAGTGAGCGGCGGCGGGCGCTGGTGAAAACCGCGCTATGCGTTGCGATCCCAGCCACCATGCTCGGCCTGGCGCTGGTCGTCGCCGATACAGCGATGCCTGGCGCTGGTCGCAGCGCTGGCGACGCCGCGCTGCTGGCCGGCTGCGGCGTGGCGATGGTCGCGTCGGGGCGCAGGATAGGCGCATCGGCCAGCGCCTATCGTCTGGCGCGCGCGGCGCTCGGGCGCATCGCACACTTCCTCGACGGCTCGCCGCTGGATCGGCTCGTCGCCACCGCGCCAGCCTTCCCCGCTGCCGCGCCACAGTCACCGCCCACCGTCGGTCAGTTCGACCGTCTCGATATCCGCGATCTCATCTGCCGCGCTCCGGAGGGAGGCGCGATCGACGCGATCGACGCGATCGACTTCAGCCTGCGGCGAGGCACGCTGACGGTGATCATCGGGCCAAGCGGCAGCGGCAAGACGACGCTGCTGCGAGCTTTGCTCGGCCTCATCGAGCTCGATCGCGGGGTGATCAGCTGGAGCGCGACCGGCGGAGTGGAGACGTGCGGGGCGCTCACGTCGGCGATGGCGGGCTACCTGCCGCAGACGCCGCGGCTGCTGCGCGGCACGCTACGCGAGAACCTGACGCTGGGCCGACCCATCGATGACGCAGCCCTGGTGCAGGCGCTCGACCAAGCCGGGCTCGGCGGGACGAGCGCTGCCTGGCTGAATAGCGCGGTCGGCGACGAGCGCTGGCCGAGCGCCGAACAGACCGTGCGCCTGACGATCGCCAGATGCCTTATCTACCGGCCGCCGCTGATCATCTTCGACGATCCAGCGCAGATTTCAGGTGACATGCTTGCTAGGGCGCCGGACGGAGCGATCGACGGCCACGCCATGGATCAGATCATCCAGCGGCTCCAGGGAGGGGGTGCGACGCTGCTGGTTGTCAGCCAGCACGCCGCGACGATCGAGCGTGCCGACCAGCGACTGGTGCTGCATGACAAAACCAAAAAATAGTGTATAATAGCGTTTCGTCTGGCACGCAGGCCCCGATTCTGCTGTGCCAAAAATCGCGCCGTATGGCGGTTTCTGAAATTGAGGTTGCAATGGCAACGTGCGCTCTAACCGGCAAGAAGGTGACTTTCGGCCGCAACATTCGTCACAAGGCATCTGGCGGCTGGGCACGCCGCGCGCCGAAGACCAACCGAACGTTCAAGCCCAATATTCACCAGCATACGATGTACGTCCCCGAAATTGGCCGTAATGTGACGCTCAAATTGTCGGCCAAGGCGCTGCGCACGATCAGCAAAAAAGGGCTGATCGCCGCGCTCCGCGACGAGGGGCTGACCCTGAAGGATGTGGAGTAGTAGCATGTTCAACTCAGACCGCGACCGCGACCGCGACCGGCCGCGCCGCGCGCCAAAGACCGGGATGCGCCCGGTGCGCAAAAAGATCGACGAGTACGCCAAGGCCGGCGTCATCCCCGACTACAAAGATATCGATCGGCTGAAGCGCTTCATTACGCCAAACGGCAAGATCGTCCCGCGCCGCCGCTCGGGTCTCTCGGCCAAGATGCAGCGTATGCTGACGGTCGAGGTGAAGCGAGCGCGGCATATGGCGCTGCTGCCATTCGTCTCGAACGAGACTGTCGAGCGCACCCGGCGCTAGGAGGGGCAGATGTCGCGGCTGCGGCCGTTGCGCCGCCACGACCTTATGGAAAAATGGCAGGGGTGGGGGGGGGGGGGGGG
>JAYUUK010000276.1:0-12002 GCA_043754595.1 Roseiflexaceae bacterium
ATTGCGGTACAGATCGTGAGCACCGACCAGACCGCCGACTCCATGCCGAGCGTCAGGCCAGAGAGCACCAGCGTGGCCGCGCCGGTCTGCGATGACTTGGCGGTATCTTTGACCGGGCTGAAGCTTGTTCCGGTGAAGTACTCGGTCAGCTTATCGAGGCCGATCGCCAGGATGATGCCGATCGTCGCGGCCATGAACGGGCGCCAGTCCACCCCATTCGGGCCGTTCATCAGGAGCAGGCTGGCCCCGACGAAGCCGACGACAGCGATGGCGGCGGCGATGTAGAAGCCGCGCTTCATCGCGCCGAGCGCGTTGCGCCGCTGGTCGTCGGTGCGGACGAACAGATTGCCGATGATCGAGGCGATCGCGCCGATGCCGTAGAGCACCAGCGGGAAGATCACAAAGCGCAGATCGACGCCGCTCAGCCCCTGCGCTGCATTCGATGCGCCGCCGAGCACGATGCCGAGGATGATCGCCGAGATCAGCGTGATCTCGAAGCTCTCAAAGACATCCGCCGCCATCCCAGCGCAGTCGCCGACGTTATCGCCCACCAGATCGGCGATCACCGCAGCATTGCGCGGGTCATCCTCGGGGATCGACGCCTCGACTTTACCCACCAGGTCGGCACCGACATCGGCGGCCTTGGTGTAGATACCGCCACCGACGCGCATAAACAGCGCGATCAGCGAGCAGCCGAAGCCGAAGCCGAGCAGCGCGTCGGGGGCGGCCGCGCCGAACGCGATGAAAATCAGCGTTGCGCCGAGCAGGCCGAGGCCGACCGTCAGCAGCCCGGTGACCGCGCCCGAGCGATACGCTATTTGGAGCGCTTCGTTATAGCCCTTGCGGGAAGCCGCCGCCACGCGCACATTGGCCTCGACGGCGACGCTCATGCCGACGAACCCAACACTGTAGGAGAAGAGCGAGCCCATGAGAAATGCGACAGCGCGCCCGATGGCGACCCATAGCCTCGCCGCGTCAGCGCCGCCGAAGCGCTCGATCGCCTCGGGCGTGGGCGGAACCACCAGCACACTCGCGCCGAGCACGACGGTGAGCACGGCGATCAGAATCACGATCGTGCGAAACTGGCGGCTCAGATACGCCTGTGCACCTTCTTTGATGAAGCCCCAGACCTCCTGCATCCGCGGCGTGCCTTTATCCATGCTTAGGATCTGCGCGCGGAAGACAAACGCGAGCGCGATTGCAAGCAGCGCGATGCCGAGCACGACATACACCGCAATCTGCTCGACCGACGAGAGACTACCCATACAACAACGCTCCTTCATACGGCGCCGCCGCCGCCCCAACCTGCTGAAACTTGCGTGAAATCTTGCACAGAGATGGCGATTGTAGCACGGTGTCCCAGATGACGCAACGCGCCGATCGTAACCGGCAGTATACTGAGCCTGAGCAGGAATAAAACGAAGGGGCCACGCAATGATCCACGAACAATCAGGCGTCGCGCTGCCACAGCGGGCGGCGCACAGCCTGGAGCGACGGGCGAGCGGGCTCGCGCTCGACTACGGTATGGCGCTGCTGGGGCTCTGGTTTCTCGGCGGGCTCTACCTGGACGGCTGGGCGCACAGTCACGGGAAAGTCGACCAGAGCTTCTTCACACCGTGGCACGCGGTATTCTACAGCGGCTTTCTGGCGATCGGACTGCTGACCGCCCTCGCCGCGCTGCGCGCCATGCTGCGCGGGGCGCATTGGACGCGGGCGCTACCGCAGGGGTACATGATCACGCTGGTGGCTGCCCCAGCGTTCGCGCTGGCCGGCGTCGGCGATCTGCTCTGGCACGAGCGCTTCGGCATCGAGCGCGGGATCGAGGCGCTGCTCAGCCCGACGCACCTGGCACTGGCGTGCAGTATGGGGCTGATCGTGGCCGGGCCGCTGCGCGCCGCGTGGCATCGCTCCGGCGAGCGGCGCATCGGCTGGATCGCGTTCGCCCCGGCCGCGCTCGGCCTGATCTCGCTGACGGGTGTGATGGCGTTTATGACCCAGTTCGCCCAGCCTGCCGTCTACCTGCTGGCTCAGGAGATGAGCTACGATGAGAGCACGATCGCGCTCGGGGTCTGCAGTATCGTACTCCAGAGCGCAATTCTCTGGGGGCCGGTGCTGCTCGCGCTGCGGCGCTGGCGGCTGCCGTTCGGCGCGCTGACGCTGATCGTCGGGGCCAACACCGCGCTGCTGAGCGTCATCGACGACTCCTTCCAGCTCATCCCAGCCGCCATCGCCGCCGGGCTCGCCGCCGATGTATTGCTGCTGCTGCTGCGTCCCGGCCCTGGCCGCTGGTGGGCGCTGCGGCTGTGCGGCGCGCTGTTCCCCGCGATCTTCACCCTGCTCTACTTCCTAACGCTGCACCAGCGCGGCGGAGTCTTCTGGTCCATCCATCTCTGGGGCGGCAGCGTGGTGCTCGCCAGCCTCAGCGGACTGCTACTGAGCTACCTCGCCGCGCCGGCGGCAGCCCACACCAGTCATTGTAATGATCTCGGTGCCGAGTAGAAGCACATTCGCATCAGCGCGCCATCGGCCGCTCGGGTACACTGAACGATAGCGGCCACCGATGTCGTCAATAGAACCAGACCAACGAACGATGAATACTCTGACTCGGCGCTTCGCCATCACCGCTCTCGTGCTGTCGCTGCTCGTAGCCGCCGCCGTCGCCGTCGTCTCTAGCAGCATGCGCGACCTGACGCGCGTCACAGACTACCTGACCCAAGATAGCCCTGAGTATCTGGCGGCAGATAGCCGATTCAACACCAATCTCTCACTCGCCCTCTACGATATTCAATCGTACGGCGCTACCGAGAACCAGCAGCACCTCCAGGATGCGCGGATCGAGCTCGATCACGCGCACCAGGCGCTCAGCGACGCCAGCGCAAGGGCGAAGGGACACTCCGTGCTCAGCGCAGCTATCGAGGATAGCTATCGACAGCTGAGCGCGCAAAAGACGAGCATGCTCGATGAAGTCGAAGCGACACTGAGCCTGCTACAAGCGCGTGTGGCGTCAGGAGCTCCCTTGCAAGAGTCCAAGGAAGCCTTCGACCCACTTGTCGTGCGTCTCAATACACTCATCAGCGAGACCGATCTCGTGCGGCAGCAAACCACTGCGATCGCGATCGAGCGGACGAATGCAATCATAGCCCGCATCTACCTCACGATGATTGTCGCCTCATCACTGTTTGTGGTGGTGCTTGTGATGACGCTCTGGTGGCTGCTGCGTTCGACTGCGCTGCCGCTTCGCGCCCTCACGCAGGCCGCGAGCGCCTTGCGCGATGGACAGACCGTCGCGGCCGTCGAGGTTACGCGAAGGGATGATGTCGGCAACCTCCAGCGAGTCTTCAACGATATGGCGGCGACGATCGGCGGGCGCACCGCAGAGGTGGAGCGCCGCGCCGCCGAGCTCGCGGCGCAGAATGAGCAGCAGCAGCAACTGATCGATCTGGTCAACTCGCTGGAAACCTCATCGATCAGCCTGACCGACGACACGCTGCTGGCACCGATCGTCGGCACGCTAGACGGGCGACGGACGCAGATGCTGACCGAACGGCTGCTGCGCGACGCCTACGAGCGCCGCACCAAGCTGGTGATCATGGACATCACCGGCGTCTCGATCATCGACACCTATGCCGCCCGCGGCCTGCTGGATACCGCCAACGCGCTGCGGCTGCTGGGCTGCAAAGTAGCGCTCAGCGGGGTCTCGGCCGCCACCGCCGCCACGCTGGTGCAGCAGGGCGTGAGCCTGGAGGGGCTGATTACCGTCCGCACCCCGCAGGATGCGCTGCTCTTGAATGAAGGGATGAGGGCATGATAGGGATGACCCTCATCGCTTCACCGCTTCACCTCGATCACCCCTTCTTCACCACTACCTCGCCGCTGCTGTAAAGCGAGTAGCACAGCCCGAGCACGTTTTTCTTCTGCTCGGCGTACTCGCGGCGCATCGTCAGCAGCAGCTCGCCGATCGTTTCCCCGCCGGCGGCGAAGCGCTCGATGAAGCTGCGGGCGAACTCCGAGGCGAACAGCGCCGGCGTCTCGACCTCGGTGCCCAGCACCCCGCGCGCGCCCCTCGCGATCAGATACGGCACGATCCCGTTATACACTTGTGGGCTGAGCTGCGCGCTCTCGCACGCGTTGAGGAACACCAGCGGCGCGCTCGCCATCCGCGGCCGCGACGTGCTGGCGGCGCGTTTCATGTCCTTCACCGTCGCCTTGCCGTCGGCCAGGATCACCCGCGACCCTTCGACGCCCTCGCCAGGCTGGTTGCTCTCGGCGTGGCAGAAGAGATACAGCAGCTGGTGCGCCGTCTTTTCGTCTTTGAGCACGCCGAAAAGCTCCTCCAGCTTGGTATACTCTTTGAGCTGGATGCCCTTGAGATTGCGCAGAAAATCGACCTGCGGCTGGACGGCGGCTGGGTAGCCAGCCCCGGCGAGCTGCCCATCGATGGCGGTATTGTAGACGAAACCGACGTTGAGCGTGTCGCTCACCGCGATCTGCGGGTCAAAGTTGACGGGGGTGCTCTGGGTGAACTCTGGCACGTTCTGGATGATATGGCGGAAGCCCCAGAAGCCATCGATGCTCACCGGCTCATCCTCAGCGCGGCTGTAGAGCAGCGCCCACGGGAAGACGAACTGGCTGTCGGCGACGATCGCGATGTTCAGCTGCTGCCGCCGCGAACGGTCGCGCAGGATGTTGCCGATCTCCTGGGCTGCCGCATCGCCGCAGGTGAAGAACAGCTCGTCGTATAGATAGCGCCCCTGGTCGGCGAGCAGCGCCAGCGTCCCGGCGTGAACATCGTCGGGGATCGTCGTATTCTGCTGCTGATAGACGAAGGCATTGTTGGCGAGTTGGTGGACGACCTTCTCCTGCATGATCTTGCGCGTATCATCGACGTACTCTTGCAGCTGCGCGTCGGTGACTTTGATGAAGGCGCGGGTGAAGCCGGAGCTCTGGAACAGAAACTGAAACCCCGCCTCTTTTTTGATGATCACCAGATCGACGCCGGGGAAGCCGGTCCGGCTCGGCATCGCCGCAGCGCTGCTCATCGTGACGCCAGTGGTGGCCTTGACCGCCCAGGCCTCCTTGCCATCTGGCATGGCGGCGGCGGCGAGCGTGGCACCGCTGGGAGCCGCGCCCGCCTCAAGCGCGATCGTCATTTTTTGAAACAGGCTGCCATCTTTGTAGATCAGCGCGTTGACCAGGTTCTGGCCCTGTTTGGTGGGCTGGATGGCGAAAACCACCCGGTTCTTCGACGGCCCAATCTTGGGCACCCAAATCTCCTGCTCGGCGGTGCCATAGAGCGTCACATCATCGCTCTCCAGCGCCACCAGCACCTTCATGAACTCCTGCTCGCGGGTGGCATCGCGGATGGCGGCCTCCATGCTCCCCGAGCGCGCCACTGCGTCCTGGCGCGGCACGGCGATGTTGAAGCACAGCTCGTAGACCTTGCTCAGCGATAGCGGGACGGCGATGTCCTGGCCATCGACCCAGGCGTTGATCACGCGGTCGGGCGCGCTGGCGGCCGTCGTGCCCGGGCCATCCGCCGCAGGGTCGTCGCCGAGCGTCGCCGAGCGCGGCGGACCGACGATGGCGGCGGTCTCGCTCGGCGGGCCGAACGGGTCGGGCGGGAGATCGCCGCTCGCCAACAGATCTTTGGCGTACAACCCAACTGGCACGCCGCCGCGCAGGATCACAACTCGCTGCGCCGGATTTATACTATCGCGGGCCTCGCGCGCCGCGCCGAGCGATGAGGCGTCAGCTTCGAGCGCTGGGATGGCGGCGAACGCGCCGATCAGCCGCCGGCCGGTGGTACTCTTGCCGCCGTAGCTGAGCGGTGCCGCCGGGTCGATAGCGCCGGCGGCGAGCGTCGGGAGATCGACGATGCGATGGCCGCGCAGCTCCTGCCCGAGCGTCATCGCCAGCAACTCAAGCTCATTCCAGCGCGGCGCGAGGTAGCGACCGTCCGGCAGGCGCACCATGATATACAGATAGACGCGGGCGTTGCGGCTAGCTGGCAGGGAGGTAAGCGCATCGGCGACGGTCGCGTCTGGCGCGAGCAGCACACACGTCGGCTGCGCGCCGTCGTAGATCGCAGTCAGCTCCTCAAGTGGGAATGGCATTCGTTCCTCCGTGATGGCGGATGATGGGCCGATCGCATCGTACCACGCGCTAGCGAATAGGTATTGACATTGCAGGGGGGTTGGGGCTACGGGACGGCTGCCGGGCAGTTTATCCACAGATAGGCACAGATAACCATAGATACCGGGCAGATGATCCGCCAATCTTCGCCAAGGCCGGGCAATCGTCAATCGTCAATCGTCAATCGTCAATCGTCAATCGTCAATCGTCAATCGTCAATCGTCAATTGTCGGGGCTCCCGCCGCTGCCGCCCAATCTCATAGAGCGCGATCGAGCCGGCCACGGCGGCGTTGAGCGACGACGCCGCGCCACCGATCGGGATGCGCAGCAGCGTATCGGCGACGCTCCGGTATGTGGCGCTCAGCCCCCACGTCTCATTGCCGACGAGCAGCACCGTCGGCTTGGTCAGGTCGTGGTCATCGATCGCGGTCTCGCCCGCCTCATCAGTGCCGACGAGCTGCAGATCGGGGAGCAGCTGCGAGACTTTGTCCAGCCAGCGCAGCAGATCGACGTGCGAGTCTAGCCTGACGGCCGGCAGGGCGAACAGCGAGCCGGTGGTGGCAGCGATAGTCTCTGGGTCGTAGAGATCCACCGCGTGGCCGGTGATCACGATCCCGTGGGCGCCGAGCGCGTCAGCGGAGCGGATGAGCGTGCCGAGGTTGCCGGGCGATGCCGGCCGGTCGAAGACCACCAGCAGCAGATCGCGCGGGGTTGGGATGCTGTTGAGCCGCTCGTTGCGCATCCCGATCAACGCCATCAGCTCGGAGGGGTGCTCCTTGGCGCTGAGATCCGCTAGCAGCTCGCCGCGCAGCTCGAAGTGGGCGTCGGCACGGCCGCTGGCGAGGATCGCCTCGGCCCAGTCTGAGAGTGGCGCATCGCGGGTGTAGATCAGCCCATTGATCGGCCAGCCGTGCTCGATGGCGAGGTTGATGTGGCGGACGCCCTCGACGATGAACTCGCGGCTGCGGTGGCGTTTCTCGCGGCGGCGCTGCAGCGTCTGAAAATGCTGATACTGCGCTCCAGCCGAGTAGATTGGGACGAAACGTGGCATGGTTCGTTACTCGTCGAAGCCGAGCGCCTCGGCGACGATATAGAGTGGGCGCTGCTTAACTTCATCGTAGATCCGGCCAAGATACTCACCGATCGCGCCGAGGCAGATCAGCTGGACGCTGCCAAGAAACAGCACGCTTGCCAGCGTCGTCGCCTGGCCGTAGAATGCCGCGTCGGTGTTGCCGGTGGAGCGCAGCCCGATCACCGCGATCAGAAACAGCAGGCTAAGAAACGCCACCAGAAAGCCAAAGTACGTCGCCAGCTGGAGCGGCACGTAGGAGAAGCTGGTGATGGCATCGAGCGAGAAGCGCACCATTTTGCGCAGCGTATACTTCGTCTCGCCGGCCTTGCGCGCATCGCGGGCGTATGGCACGCCAGTCTGTTTGAAGCCGACCCAGACCGAGAGCCCGCGCATGAAGCGGTGATGTTCGCGCATACTGTTGAGGGCATCGACGACCTTACGGTCCATCAGCCGGAAGTCGCCGGTATCGAGCGGGATATTGACGCTGGTGATGCGGCGGATGACCCGGTAGAACAGCTTGGCGGTGAACAGTTTGAAGGCCGTCTCGCCGATGCGGGTCTCGCGGACTCCGTAGATCACCTGATAGCCCTCGCGCCACTTGGCGATCATCGCCGGGATAACCTCTGGTGGGTCTTGCAGATCCGAGTCGATCACGGCGACCGCCCTGCCGGTGGCGTAGTCCGTCCCGGCGGTGATCGCTATCTGATGGCCGAAGTTGCGCGAGAAATCGATGACCTTGACTCGCTCGTCGCGGTCGCGAAGCTCGCGCATAATTGCGCCGCAACCATCGCGCGAGCCATCGTTGACGAGTACGATTTCAAACGGCTCGCCGAGCGGCTCGATTGCCGCCACCACCCGGCGGTAGAACTCGGGCAGCAGGATTTCTTCGTTGTAGACCGGCGCGACGATCGAGAACACCGGGGGCTGGGTGGGCACCGTAACACTCCTCAATGCGACAAACCACCCTATTGTACCACGTCGTGCCGGCCGGCAGCCCAGACGCACGGCGGGAGCTTCAGTGCGAAGGGACGCGAAGCTGGTGAATGCGAGTGGTGCGCCCGATGGCGGCAAGCAGCTCATCGACCTCGAACGGTTTGCGCAGCACCACGCGCAGCCCGAGGTCATGCAGTGGGTCGAGCTGCTGCGCCGATGCCTGGCCGGTGATCGCCAAGATCGGCACGTCCGGGTCGATATCGTGGATACGTCGAATGAACTCGGTGCCAGTCATGCCTGGCATGACGATATCGCTGATCACCAGGTTAAAGTGATGCGCCGCGTACTGGCGCAGCGCCGAATCGCCGTCGCTGGCGATGCTGACGCTCTGGCCGTGATGTTCGAGCAGACGCGCGATCGATGAAGCGACCTCAGCCTCATCTTCGACGAGCAGGATCCGCATCGCTGGCAGTTTCTCGCGAGGCGCCGGCGAGGCGCTGATGGCGGCGGCCGAGCGGCTGATCGGCAGGCGCAGGATCATCGTCGTGCCGACGCCCACCGCGCTCTCGACGTGTATGCTGCCGCCGTGGCTCTCCACGATACCGTGGGTGATGGCTAGGCCGAGGCCAGTGCCGGGCGTCGAGCTGCCGTGAAGTGGGCCTTTAGTTGTCACAAACGGCTGAAAGATCTGGTCGAGCAAATGATCGGGGATACCGCAGCCGGTATCGCTGACCCGCAGCTCGGCGTTGCTCCCCACCTGCCGCAGGCTGATAGTGATCGTACCGCCGCTGTTATCGCGCATCGCATCGCGGGCGTTCGTCACCAGATTGAGCACCACCTGCGCCAGCTGCCCGGCATCGCCGAGCAGTGAGGGGATGGGCTGAAGCAGCCGCTCGACTCGCACGTTCTCCTTGCCGAGCTCGCGCTCGACCATCGCGAGCGTCTCATCGACCACAGTCTGGAGCGAGAACGGCGCGCGCTGCGAGGCGCGATGCCTTGCGAATGTCAGCAGCCCGTTGGTGATGCTGCGGCCGTGCTTGGACATTTTGACGGCGACTTCAAGCGAGTCGTTTTTCTCGCTGACGCTATCGGTGAGCAGCCCAAGCTGCGCGTGGCCCATAATCCCGGCCAGCATGTTGTTAAACTCGTGGCCGATACCGGCGGCGAACGTGCCAAGGGCGGCGAGCTTGGACGACCGCAGCAGCTCCTCATGTTTGGTACGCAGCTCGGCGATCAGGCGCACGTTTTCGATCGCCAGCGACGCCTGGTGCGCAAACGCCAGCAGGATCCGGTGGTCTTTCTCGGAGAGGTGCGGCTCGCTATCGAGCGCCAGGAAGATCCCGCCAATCCGCTGCCTCGGGTCGATACCGAGTGGGACGATGATCATCGCCGACCACGGGACATTCGTGCCGGGGTGCATGCGCTGGATCTCGTCGGCGGTCAGCACTCGCACCACCGGGACGGCGAGCGCGCGGCTGTAGGCATCGACATCCCAGGCCCAGCCGTCCGGCAGGCCAGTGGCGGCGATCATCTGCGGCGGCTTTTCGTCGAGTAGCACGGCGTAGCGCGCCCTGGCGTCGAGCATCGCGCCGAGCCGCTCGCACATCGTATCGAGGATGATCAGCGGGTCACGTGAGGCGAGCATTGCGGTCGAGGCGAGCTGGAGCCGCTCAAGCCTGCCAGCCAGATCCTCGGACTGCGCCGCGAGCGTGCGGCTAGTGCGGTTGGCTACCTGCAGATCCTCGACGGTCTTGAACCAGCGCTGGAACATCACGATCGGCATGATGCAGAGCGGAAGCAGCCATGGATTGTACTGCCAGAGCACGGCCATCAGCGCGCCAAATGGAGTGGTGGCGAAGTGAACCCAGCCGACGCCCTGCGCGCTCTCGCGGTAGACCCGCAGCAGCGACTGCCGAGTGCTCAGCGCCATCACAGTGGCCACAAATACCATGTTGATCAGATAATAGAGGACTGAAAGCAGCAAAAATGTTGCAAGGCTGAACGGATTGCGGAGATCGACGTAGCTGGCAAACAGTGGATGGTGGAGTATGAATGAAAGAATCGCATACGCGACGACTCGCTCTGACGCGTTGAACAGATTCTTATGAAACTCGCGTTTATGCAGGTAGTCGCTGATCAGCGAGCCAAAGAAGATCACAAACACGCTGCCAACATCGAACGAGATCAGCATAAAAATGATCGGCGCGTCCGTGATCGTCATCATGATCCGGCTGCCGTCCTCGCTCTCGAAGCGAAACTCGTTCATATCTGCCAGAACGAAGATCACCAGCAGACAGCCGTAGATCACCATCGTCCAAAACGGAAATGCAGCTGAGCGCGCCGCAGCGATCAGCGCGATCGCCGCAGCCGCCCAGAAGGTTACCAGATATACACGTGTTCGCCCGTTAAGATGTGCCATACGTTATTCTACAATCGAAAACGGGCAGAGAGATCATGTCTCTCTGCCCGTCCTCGTTGTCAAGCGCGCCGACGACGAACGCCTAGCCCCACTTGATGTCGTTTGTGTCCCACTTCATTGGAAAACCCCTTCTCCGCTGAGTTCTGCAACACGCAGAACAAATTTGGGTTCTCCTTCGCTCCGCTCTGGGCGCTCGTCTCCTTCGCGATCTGACGCATCCACGCACTATGCCCGAATAGTTCCAGTCGGCCGAAAATCGATACCAAAACAGAATATCGTATCGATGTCGACCGCCTCCCGCGTGTGCTCTTGTCAGCAGTAGCCGCCACGTCTTCCGTGCTACTGAGACTATACATTATCTTTAAACGATATGCAATAGCTTTACAAGCCATTTTCAACCAATTCTTAACTAATTATCATCGTAGGGAGGGAGCGGCGGGGGCTGCGCCGCTTCGACTGGGCTCAGTGCACGCCCCGAACCCCCGCGTGGTGCCTCTGCACCTCTGCATCAAAACCTGCGCCTCTACAGCCCGCTCCAAGCGAAGAAGCGATGACACGCGGTGTGCTGGATCTCGGTCCAGCACACCGCCCATTGGAGAAGGCTCCATCACTGTAGGCTGGGCAGCCGCCGGTTGACCGCGTCGAGCACGGCGCGCGCCGCCGATGTCAGCGCGTCGCCTCTGACGATGCTCACACCCAGCAGCGTCTCAAACCCGTTATCCGTCAGCAGCGAGACGTGGGCGAGGCAGACATCGATCGTCCCAAAGGGCTCGTGGCGCAGCTGTTCGAGCTGGAACTGGCCACGCCCCCCGACCATCTGCCGCAGCGCATCGACCGTTGCCATGCCGACAAGCGTCTCATCCGTCTGCGTCTCGCCAGCCGGCGCCACGCCGCACCCGGTGTACTGGGTCTCGCCAGCGGAGAGCGTGACGCTGATGCCGGCCCCTTCGCCGACGACGCGGGCGGTGCCGAGCAGCTGAAGCCGGCTGCGGCCACCCTGGCTGGTGGGCGAGCTCATCTGCACCAGGCTCACCTTGCGATGGTTGATCCGTGTGCCGCCGCGGACGTACAAGATCGACTCGATATCGCGCACGATCGACTTTGGCTGGCGCTCCGGCGCGACCACCGCGTGGATCTCCTCCACCTGGCCGGCCGCATCCAGCACGACCCGCACCGACTGCACGCCGCGCACCTGCTTGATGAGCCGCTCGTACTTCGCCGTCAGCGAATCGATGCTTTGATCGCCGCTCCGCTCCTCGCTCATCTTCGCTCCTTACTGACCCCCGCGATCGGGGCGAGGGACCTGCTCCGCAGAATTCACCCTATGGTACTATAGCTTTCCGGTTTTACAATCACAGCTTTGTACCGGAATGTTACAGTTCTCTCAACAATAGGGATAGAGTAATCTTATTGGAGGAGCGGGGATTTGGGGGCTGCGCCCCCAAA
>JAYUUK010000277.1:0-11985 GCA_043754595.1 Roseiflexaceae bacterium
CTGCTCGGGCTGCTCACGCTCCCCATCATCGTGCTGCTCCACCTGCTGCGCGAGCGGCAGCGCCGCGTCGCGGTGCCGAGCCTGCTGCTGTGGCAGAACATCCCGCAGACCCCAGACGGCGTGCGCAGCCGCAAGCTGCCGCTGACGCTGCTGCTGCTCCTGCAGCTGCTCATCGCGCTGATGGCCGGGCTGGCGCTGTCGCGGCCGCAGATCCTTGGCATCTCGGGGCGCGGGGCGCAGCACACCGCGATCGTGATCGACACATCGGCGAGCATGCTGGCTGGCGATGGCGTCGGCACGCGCTTCGACGCCGCCAGGGACGCGGCGCGGGCGGCGGTGGGCGGGCTGAGCAGCGGCGATAAGCTGACGATCGTGACCGCCGGCCCAAACGCGCGGGTGGTGGCCAGCGGCGGGGCGGGCGATGCCGCGGCGCTGCTGGCGGCGATCGACGGGCTGGCGGCCGGGGGCGTTGGCACGCAGCTCGACGCGGCGCTGACGCTGGCCGAGGCCGCGCTCGACCCGCAGCTCAGCCGCAGGGTGCTACTCCTGACCGACGGCGCGATCGTCGGGGCGACCCCGCGCGAGCTGTCGGTCCCCGTCGAGGTCCAGACGATCGGCGCGTCGGCGGCCAACCGCGCGGTGGTGGCCCTGGCTGCGCGGCCGTGGGGCGGCGAGATCCGGGTCTACAGCCGGGTGTCCAACCACGACGCCGCGCCGTACGCCGGGACGCTGACGCTGGCTGGCGATGGGCGCGAGCTCGGCGCGCAGCGGGTCAGCGTCGGCGCCAACGGCGAGACCGAGGTGACTTGGGTTGTGCCGCAGGGTGTGGCGGCGCTGACGGCCACGCTCGACGGCCGCGATGTACAGCCGGCAGACGATGTGGCCTACGTCGCCCTGGCGCGCGGCAAGGCGCTGCGGGCGCTGCTGGTCTCCGACGCGCCGGACGCCATGCGCCGGGCGCTGGCCGCGCTGCCGGACGTGGCGCTGATGGTGGTGGCGACGCAGCAGTACGATGCGCGCGCGGCGCGCGATCTGACGATCTTCGATGGCTACCTGCCGCCGACGCTGCCTGACGGCGCGCTGCTGCTGATCGACCCGCCGCCCAGCGGCTCGCTGCTTCAGATCGGCGATGCGACGCGGCAGCTGGCGGCCGATAGCAGCTTTGCGGTGCAGACCGGCCCGGCCGAAGGGCTGGCGCTGGCCGGGGCGCAGCTCGGCGGGCTGCGCGATCTGACCGTGCCGCCCTGGGCGACGGTGCAGCTGGCCGGCGAAGACCAGGCCGGCGCTGCGCTGCCGCTGATCGTGCGCGGCACCGAGCGCGGCCGCGAGCTGGCGGTTTGGACGTTCGCGCCGGACGCCGGCAACCTGACCAACCGGGTGGCCTTCCCGCTGCTGGTGACCCGCACCATCCGCGATCTGGTGCCGACGCTGCTGCCTGGCGCGATCCGCGCCGGCGCGCCGATCGTGTTGCGGCTCGGCGACGATGCCAGCGCGGTGCTGGTGACCGGCCCAGACGGGGCGACGAGCGAGCGCCGCGCCGCGCCCCAGACCACCATCGACGATCTGCTGACGCCAGGGCTGTACACCATCGCGGTGCGGCGCGGCGTGGCGGTGACGAACCTTGGCACGGTGGGGGTCAGCGCCGGTGGCGGCGGCGAGGATGACCTCGCGCCACAGCCGCTGACGCTGACCGGCACGCTGACCGATGCCGGCGCCGTGCCGCGCCGCGCCGCCGCCGATCTCTGGCCGTACCTGGCGCTCGGCGCGCTGGCGCTGCTACTGTTCGAGTGGGCCTATGTGCTGCGACCGAGGCGGCTGGCGCGCCCAGCACCGCAGGGACCGTGAGGATTATGCTGCTTTTTCGAAACCCCGAATGGCTCTGGCTGCTGGCGGTCCTGCCGCTGCTGCTCGGCGGCTGGCTCTGGCAACGCGGCCGCGTCCCGGTCACGGCGCTTGTGCTGCGGCTGCTGATCGCCGCGCTGCTGGTGCTGGCGGTGGCTAACCCGGCGGCGGCGCAGATCGCGCGGCCGAACCAGACGTTGGTAGTGGCCGTCGATCAGTCCGATAGCCTGGGCGATAGTGGGCGGGCGGCGGCGCGGTCGCAGGCCGAGGCGCTGGTGCGCTCGGCGGGCGGGCAGGCGCAGGTGATCTACTTCGGCCGCGATGTGACCTCGGAGGCCGGCGGCGTGCTGCCGTTCACCGACGCGACCGACATCGGCGGGGCGCTGGCGGCGGCGCGCGGGATCGTCAGCGCCGGCGGCGGGCGGGTGACGCTGATCTCAGACGGGCTGCCCACCGACGGCGACACGCTCGGGGCCGCTCGCGCGCTCGGGGCAGATGGCGTCGCTGTCGACACGCTCGCAATCCCGCACCCATCGTTGCCGGAGGTCGCCATTGGCGGGATCGCCACGCCGCGCACGCTGCGGGCCGGCGAGCCGTTCACCGCGCAGATCGCGATCGTCAGCACCTCGGCGGTCTCGGTCCAGCTCAGCATCTCATCGAACGGCGCGCCGCTGTTTCAGCAGGACGTGGCGCTTGAGCCTGGGACCACCACCGTGCCGTACACCACCAACGCCGGCGAGCCCGGCGTGCTGACGCTGCGGGCCGATATCGCCGGCGGCCCAGACACGCTGGCGCGCAACAACAGCGCCGCCGCCGCTGTGCTCGTCGCCCCGCCGCCGATGATCCTGCTGGTGGGCGAGAGCAGCTCGCAGGTCGCCGCGATCCAGTCGGCGCTGCGCGCGTCAGGGGTGCTGGCCGAGCTCCGCACACCGCAGCTGCTGCCTTCGAGCCTGAGCGCGCTCGACCCGTTCGACGGCGTGATGCTGCTCGATGTGCCGGCCAGCGCGCTGACGCTCGACCAGATGGCCACGCTGCGCGAGTACGTGCGCAGCGAGGGGCGCGGGCTGATCGCCACCGGCGGGCGCAACAGCTACACGCTTGGCGGCTATAAAGATACCCCGCTTGAGGCGGTGCTACCGGTCGAGATGACCCCGCCGCCGCGCCCCGAGCGGGCCGATATCTCGCTGCTGCTGATCATCGACCAGAGCGCAAGCATGGGCCCCAACGTCGGGGCCAGCAAGTTCAACATGGCCAAGGAGTCCGCCATGCTGGCGACCGAGTCGCTGCGGCCGAGCGACCAGATCGGCGTGCTGGCCTTCGACATCGGCCAGACCTGGGTGGTGCCGTTCCAACAGGTGGGCGACGCCGCCAGTTTGGCCGATATCCAGAACCGGATCGGCACGCTGCCGCTCGGCGGCGGCACCGACATCTACGGCGCGCTGGAGAGCGGTGTGGGCGAGATGCTGCGGCAGCCTGGCAAGGTGCGCCACGTGGTGCTGCTGACCGACGGCCGCTCGTTCTCCACCGACCGCGCGCCCTACCAGCAGCTGCTCGAAGCGGCGCACGCGCAGGGCGTAACGATCTCGGCGATCGCGCTCGGCGCGGACTCGGACACGGCGCTGATGCGCGATGTGGCGCAGTGGGGAGCGGGGCGCTACCACTTCGCCGCCACCCCTGACGATATCCCGCGGCTGACGCTGCTGGAGAGCGAAATCGCCCGCACCGAGCCGCAGGTCGAGGGGGCGTTCCGCGCCGAGCAGACCGGCCCGCACCCAGCGCTGCGCGACTTCACCCCCGAGCAGCTGCCCGAGCTCGGCGGCTACGTCGCCACCACCGCAAAGCCGCAGGCCGATGTGGTGCTGCGCAGCCCCGACGATGACCCGGTGCTGGCGACCTGGCAGTACGGGCTGGGGCGGTCGGTGGCCTGGACGCCGCAGGCGATCGGCGACTGGGCGCCCAACTGGGAGAACTGGGATCAGTATGGCACGTTCTGGGCCGAGCTGGTGCGCTACGCCATCCCCGCGCCGGATAGCGGCCCGCTGCAGGTTCGGGTCACGGCCGCGAGCGCCACCACCGCGCTGATCACCGTCGACTCGGTGGCCCCGAGCGGCGAGCCGCTCGACCTGGCGTCCACCGATGCCACGCTGACGCTGCCAGACGGCACGGCGCGGACGATTGCGCTGCGGCAGACCGCGCCGGGGCGCTACAGCCAGGAGGTGGCGCTGCCGTTCGAGGGGCCGTACGCCGTGGATGTCCATCAGACGCGGGGCGAGATCGACCGGCGGGCGAGCGCTGGCTACGTGCAGCCGTACGCCGCCGAGTACCGGCCGCTGGACGACGGTGCCGCGGCGCGCGGTCAGGCACTGATGCAGCAGATCGCCGATGTCAGCGGCGGGTTGGCGCTGCGCGAGCCGCGCAGCAGCTTTGTGCCGGCCGAGGCCGAGAGCGCCGCCAGCGATGGCTACTGGCCGTGGCTGCTGCTGGCCGCCGCGCTGCTCTGGCCGCTGGAAATAGCCGTGCGCCGCGGCGCGTTCAGGCGCTGGGCTCGCCCCCCGAGCTAGCCCGAGACCGCTCCTGCTGGCCGGCTGGCGCAACGGGCGCTCGTGCGTGCGCGTGCGGCGTGCCGCGCCCTGCGCGCGCCGTGCCGAGCGGACAGCTGCGGGGGCTGACGCCTGGTGCACCATGCGCGGGCAGACGTCGCGCAGCAGTATTGCAATCCTCCGTGCGTTGTCCACGCGCGCAGCGCAGCGCGGGGGTTTGGGGGCCGGGTACCCTCTGGGTGTCCCCGAGATCTCCGCCTCCCTACGCTGATAGGATTGCTATATCGCGCTCGCGTGACGCCGGATGACCCACAGTATCACGCGAGCTTGACGCCGCGCAGCCGCAGCGAGTTGGTGATCACAAACACCGAGCTAAACGCCATCGCGCCGGCGGCCAGGATCGGGCTGAGCTGCCAGCCGGTGAATGGGTAGAAGACACCGGCGGCCAGCGGGATCAGCACCACGTTGTAGGCAAAAGCCCAGAACAGATTGCCCCGGATCGTCCGCATCGTCGCCTGGCTGAGCGCGATTGCCCCAGCCACGCTGCGCAGATCGCCGCGCAGCAGCGTGATATCGGCGGCCTCCATCGCCACATCGGTGCCGCCGCCCATGGCGATGCCCACGTCGGCCTGCGCCAGCGCCGGCGCATCATTGATACCATCGCCGACCATCGCCACCAGCCGCCCATCGCGCTGCAATGCGGCGACCTCGGCGGCCTTCTGCGCCGGCTGCACATCGGCGCGCACATCGTCGATGCCGACCTGCGCGGCGATCGCTCGGGCGGTGCGGACGTTGTCGCCTGTGAGCAGCACGGTGGCGATGCCCAGCCGGTGCAGCGCCGCGATTGCCGCCGCCGATGTTGGCTTGACGGTATCGGCCACCGCGATGACCCCGCGCGGCGCGCCGTCTGCGGCGACGATCATCGGCGTCTTGCCCTGCGACTGCAGCGCGTCGATCGACTCATCGAGCGCGCCGAGGTCGATGCTCCACTGCGCCATCAGCGCCCGGTTGCCGATCAGCGTCAGCGCGCCGTCCACGATGGCGCTGATGCCCTGGCCAGGCACGGCGGCGAACTGCTCTGGCTGCGACAGCGCCACGCCGCGCGCCTGGGCCTCGGCCACGATCGCACGGCCGAGCGGGTGCTCTGAGCCGCGCTCGGCCGAGGCCGCCAGCCGCAGCAGGCGCACCTGCGCTTCATCATGTGGTGCGCTGGCTGCCTGCTCCTGGCTGCTGGCTGCTGGCTGTTGCACGACGATCACATCGGTCACGGCCGGCTTGCCAGCGGTGATCGTCCCGGTCTTGTCAAAGACTACCGTCTGGAGCCGATTGGCGCGCTCCAGGCTCTCGGCGTTCTTGACCAGGATGCCGTTCGTGGCCCCGACGCCGGCCCCGACCATGATCGCCGTCGGCGTGGCGAGCCCGAGCGCGCACGGGCATGCGATCACCAGGACCGCCACGGCGAACAGCAGCGCCTGGCTGAAGCTCGCCCCGCCGATCAAGAGCCAGCCGAGAAACGTCGCCAGCGCGATGACCAGCACCACCGGGACGAACACCGATGCCACCTGGTCCACCAGGCGCTGGACCGGCGCGCGGCTGCCCTGCGCCTGCTGTACCAGCCGGATGATGTGGGCCAGCGCCGTCTCCTTGCCGACGCGAGTGGCGCGCAGCTGGAAGCTGCCGGTGGTGTTGAGCGTCGCGCCAACCACCGCGTCGCCGAGCTGCTTCTCCACCGGCATGCTCTCGCCGGTCAGCATGCTCTCGTCCACCGCCGAGCCGCCCATCGTGATCACACCGTCCACCGGGATTTTTTGGCCTGGGCGGACGATCAGGATCTCGCCGACGCGCACCGTGTCCAGCGGCACCTCGCGCTCCTCGCCGCCGCGCAGCACAGTAGCGGTGCGCGGCGCCAGCCCGATCAGCGCCTTAATCGCCGCGCCGGTGGCCGCCTTGGCCCGCGCCTCAAGGTACTTGCCCACCAGGATCAGCGTGATGATCACCGCCGCCGTCTCGAAGTAGACGTGGCCGCTCAGCCCGAGCAGCAGCAGCGCGACGCTGTACAGATAGGCCGCCGACGAGCCGATGGCGATCAGGGTGTCCATGTTGGCGGTGCGCGCCTTGAGCGCGGCGAACGCGTGGACGAAGAAGCTGCGGCCACAGTAGAGCTGCACCGGTGTGGCGAGCGCGAAGAACAGCCAGTTCAGCAGGTCGTCGCGCGCGGCGATATGGCGCATCATCTCAGCCATCGAAGTGCCTGTCATCTGCTGCGCCATCGCCGCGCCGCCACCGATGAGCCACGGCGCGAGCAGCCCGAAGTCGCGCGCCATCGAGAGCAGGAACAGCGGGATGGTGAAGATCGCGGCGACGATCAGGGTCTGGCGCTTGACGGCGAGCTCGGCAGCGCGGGCCTGCGCCTCGACATCCTCGGCCGGCAGCGTCGCATCGGCGGTCTCGATCACACCGTAGCCGGCGGCCTCCACGGCGCGGCGCAGCGCGGCGCGGTCGCTCGTTGCGGGCAGGTAGCTGACGCTGGCGCGCTCGCTGGCCAGATTCACGCTCGCTTCGAGCACGCCTGGCGTCTTCTTCAGCGCCCGCTCGACGCGAGTGACGCACGAGGCGCATGTCATGCCGCTGATCGGCAGCTCGATGGTATCGGTGATCACGCCGTAGCCGGCCGCCTCGACCGACTGCTGGATGCTGGCCGGCTGGGTCGCCGCCGCGTCGTAGGTGACGGTCGCCTGCTCGCTGGCGAGGTTGACGCTGGCGCTCTGGACGCCCGCGGTCTTCTTCAACGCCTTCTCGACCCGCGTCGAGCACGAGGCGCATGTCATGCCGGTGACGGCGAGTGTAAGTGTTTGTTCGGCCATGGGAAGCTCCTTTGGGCGGCACACGCCGCCGCTCGCTCTACCCCACCCCCTGGGGGAGGGGGTCTCTTAAGTATACGTCAAAGTCAGCGAATGTCAAGCCGGCGAATGGCTCGTAGCGATTTGCTATATACTCGTCTGAGATCGAATCCGCAGGCCGAAGGAGCCGCCGTGTCCGTCCCAGACGATGTGCCGCGCTCGCCCACCGACCCATCGGCGCTCGTCGGCGCAGGCGCGCTCGCCGCGCTCCAGCCGCAGCTGTACCCCGCAGGCGCGCTGCTATTCCGCGCCGGCGAGCCAGACGATGTGCTCTATATCGTGCTCTCCGGCGAGATCGGGCTGACGTGGGGGGATGGCGCGACCCATACGCGGCCTGCGCGTGTGCTCGGCGCAGACGCCATCATCGGCGATAAGGCAGTGCTCAGCCGCACGATCGTTCCGCACCAGTACAGCGGCCACGCGCTGACCGATGTGCAGGTGCTGGCCGTGCCGCGCGACCAGACCGACGACCTGCTGCGCCACGAACCGCTGCTGGCGTACAGGCTGCTGCACATCGCGGGCGAGCATATACACCGCGCTCACCGCCGGGTGATGCGCGAGATGGAGGCGAAGAATGCGCAGCTGGAGCGCGCCTACGACTCGTTGCGCGCCGCGCAGGCGCAGCTGATCGAGCACGAGCGGCTGCAGCACGAGCTGCAGCTCGCGCGCGAGCTGCAAGAGCAGATGCTGCCAGACGCGTTGCCGCAGCTGGAGGGCATCGATCTGGGGGCGCGGATCATCGCGGCGCGCGAGGTCAGCGGCGATTTCTTCGATCTGTTTCTGATCAGCGATGCGACGCTCGTCATTGTGATCGGCGATGTGTGCGGCAAGGGACTGCCGGCGGCGCTCTACATGGCGCAGTCGCGCTCGCTGCTGCGCGCCGTCGCTGGGCTGCCCGAGCCGCCCGAGGTGTTGCTGCGGATGGTCAACGATCTGCTGCACACGATGAACAGCGGCACGATGTTCGTCACGAGCATTCTGGCGCGGTTCGATACTGGCGCGCGAGAGCTGCAGCTGGCGCGCGCCGGCCACGAGTACCCGCTGCTGTACGGCGCAGATGGCGGGCTGCGGCCGCTGCCGCGCGCCGTCGGCCAGCCGCTCGGAATGCTCGAAAATCCGCAGATCGATGGGCAGCGCCTAACCCTTGCGCCCGGCGAGACGCTGCTGCTGTATACCGACGGCGTCACCGACGCGACGGACGCCGGCGGCGAGTTTTTTGGCATCGAGCGGTTGCACGCTGCGGTGCGCGGTGCCCTGGCGCTGAAGGCCCAGGGTATCTGCGATCATGTTGTAGAGCGGCTGGCGGCGTTCCAGGGCGCGTCCCTCCAGGCCGACGATATCACGCTGGTGGCGATCCGCGCCAGCTAATCAGAAAAGGAAGCATGCTATGACGACACCTGTTCGCGTCGCGCTTATCGGCGGCTCACGCCGCTCGCTCGGCGTCTACGCCCCCATCTTGCAGGCGCTGCCGGATGTCGAGCTCGTCGCGGCCTGGAGCCGTAGCGATGCCTCGGCGCAGGCGCTCGGCGCGCGGCTCGGCGTCCCGGCCTACAGCGATATGGAGCGCATGGTGCGCGAGGTCGCGCCGCAGGTCGGCGTGGTATCGGTGGCCTACGGTGCCAACGGGCAGGTCGGGCTGCAGGCGATCGAGGCGGGCATGCACGTGCTGCTTGAGACGCCGATCGCCCACGACCTCGGCGAGGCCGACGCGATCATCGCGGCCGCGGCGCGGCGCGGCGTGCAGATCGAGGTGGCCGAGCAGTTCCACCGTCGCCCATTCGAGCAGCTCAAGCTGGCGCTGATCGCCGCTGGGCTGTTTGGGCGGGTTTACTCCTCGTTCAGCGATTTCGCCGGCCACGGCTACCACGGCGTGAGCGTGATGCGCAGCTACCTCGGCTTCGACGCCCGCCCGGTCTCGGTGGTGGGCGCGGTGCAGCGCTACGGCCTGGCGCCCTATTACTCGCGGCTGGCGGATGACGCCGACGCCCGCGACGAGACGCAGGAACACGGGATCGTGACCTTCGACGACGGCCGGCTCGGCGTGTTCCACTGGACCAGCGTCGGCTACGACTCGCCCGTCCGCTGGTGGCGCAGCAGCCGCTTCCTGGCTGAGCGCGGCATGGGGGTGACGATCGGCACCGGGCAGGAGGTGGACGAGCGGCTGAGCCTGATCGCGCCAGGCGGCGAGTCGCCGCGCTTCATCGCCGTCGAGCGGCGCTACGAGCGCACCGACGGCGGCGCGCTGGCGGCGATGCTGGCGCACACCGGCGACGCAGACGTGCCGATCGTGCGCTGGAATAGCCCATTTATCCGCGAGGGGCGCGGCACGTCGCCGCAATGGCACGACGACGAGATCGCCGTGGCTGGCTGCATCAGGAGCCTGACCGAAGCGGTGCGGAGCGGTGGCGCGCCGAGCTACGGCCCGCAGCAGGGTCGGCTGGACCAGGAGCTCATCCTGGCGATCCGCCGCTCCGCCGAGCGCGGCGGCGAGCCGGTGCGTCTGCCACTTCTGGCCGGCGCGTGAGCGAGCGGGGCGCGGCAGTCTGATGGCGGGGGCGCGGGGCGCGGTCGCCGATCCGCGTGCGCATGAGAAGAAAAAAGGGAGATTAGGATTGCTCTAGCACCAGCAAAGTGTGCGGCAGCGCGAAAAAGAGAGAAACGTCAACTGATATCGCCGTAGCGCGCTGCCAGCCGCTCCCACTCGCCCACGATCTGCGCGGCTGGAACTCTGAGTTGCCCGCGCGTCCATGCTTCGACGCACGCCTGCCGGTAGGCGCTGCCGCAGCTATCTACCACCCACGCCTCATAGTATGCGATCCAGCGCAGCGCCGCCACAAGCTGCTGCTGTGTGAAGGGCGACGGGTGAGCGAGCGGCATGAGTTGGTCGGGGAGCCACGGCAGCGCCGCCAGGCGGGGCATCGCCACCGCGATCGGCGCGAAGCCGGCGCGGCTAAGAAATACGCCGCCCTCAGGCTCGCTTCCGTAGCATAGACCGAACCCCCACAGCATGACGGTAGCACCCGCCGCGACTGGCAGGGTGTAGGTGCTGCTCGTGCTCGCTGCCGGGCGCTGGCGCGAGCAGCCGAGCGCGAGCAGCAGGTTGCCGTCTGGCCGCCGGATATCGCATCCCCACAGCCAGCACTGTTGGTGGAACAGCGCATCGGCGAAGCGTCTGGCCCGCTGCGGCAGCGGCGGCAGCGCCTGTGCTACACCGCTCACGCCACACCTACGCTATCCTGATAGCGCCGCAGGTAATACAGCGGCACACCCGCCAGCGTGCCGAGCGCCCCCACCGCCATGACGGCCCAGCCCCACTGCCACCCGCCCACCAGCAGCAGCGTCAGATTGAAGGCCACCAGACCCCACGCCAGCGCGCGGCACCAGCGTCGGCCGGGTGCGCCGCGCGTCGGTTCGCGCCGCTCGAGCCGGAGCCACGCCAGCGGCAGCAGCACGAAGACTACCAGATAGGCGACGTTGGCGGCGGCGACGATCTCGACCAATCTGGTGCCGAAGATCGCCAGCAGCGCGATGGTCACGGTGGCGTCGAAGACGATCGAGCCGATCGGCATGCCGGATCGGTTGAGTCTGCCGCACTGGCGGATCGTCAGCCCGTCGCGGCTCATCTGGAACAGCGTGCGCGATGACCCGACCATAAACGACTGCGCGCCGAGCAGCAGCGCAGCGACGAGCGGCAGAATGATCAGACCGCCGCCGGCAGCCCCGAAGATCGCGCGCGCTGCGGGGAGGAGCGCGATGGTCGGGTCCTGCGCCAGCATGTCCGGTCCCACCAGCGCCAGCAGCGCGAGCGGGACGCCGCTGTAAGCTACTAGTGCCAGCAGCGCGGCACCGCCCATGGCGCGCGGCACATCGCGCTGCGGGTCGCGCAGCTCAGCGATGACGGTCGATGCCATCTCGGCGCCGTACGCGGCCCACGAGGCGACGAACATCCACTTGAGCAACGGCGCGGCATTGGCCAGCAATTGGCCATCTGGCTGCGCGAGCTACGACGCGGTGGGGAACCTGCTGACCGACGGCGCGACGAGTTATGCCTACGACGCGCTCAACCGGCTGACCAGTACTACCAGTGGCGGGCAGACCCGCACCAACGACTACAGCGGTGATGGCGTGCTCGTGGCGCAGACCATCGGCGGCACCACGACGCGCTACACCCAGGATCTGGCGGCACCGCTGAGTCAGGTGCTGAACGACGGGACGGCGAGCTATGTCTACGGCGCGGAGCGGCTCGCGGGTGTGACCGGCGGGGTGCGAACGTGGTATTATGGCGATCTGTTGGGGAGCGTGCGCCAGACTACGAGCGACGCCGGTGCGGTGCAGGGGCTGGCCCACTACGACGCCTGGGGTGTGTTGGCGAGTGGGAGCGCCGCGCTCGCGCCGTTCGGCTTCACCGGCGAGCTGCAGCAGGGCAGCGACGTGTATCTCCGCGCCCGGTGGTACAACGCCGCGCTGGGCAGCTTCGGCAGCCGCGATCCGTACGCGGGCGATGAGATGACTCCGTATTCGTTGCATAGCTATCAGTATGGGTATGCCAACCCGGTCAGCAACACCGATCCGACGGGGCGGTGCGCGCATGACGGGCAGGGCGATGATTATTGCAGAGATGATGCCACTGATAGCTTTTTGAATGATTTCGTACGTCTGGCACAGCACGATCTCACACTTCTGGCACGCAACCGTGCGAAACA
>JAYUUK010000278.1:0-11983 GCA_043754595.1 Roseiflexaceae bacterium
CTCGCGAACTTTGACGATGAGCGTGTGCCGCCCGCTGGGCATGGCGATCGCCGTGCTCGCCTTCTTCCAGATCCAGCTGTTGAGCCCGACGGTGATCGACTGGTCGGTGCCATAGTTGGCATTGACGATGAAGCTGTCGCTGCCGGTGTTCGGCCCCGAGCCGAGCAGAAAGACGTAGAAGCTGCCGCCGTTGGTCACGTCGATGTCGAACGTCAGGAAGTGGGTCGTCGATGACGCGCCCGAGCCATCTGGCGTGCCCATCGCCGTGCCGCCCGACCGCGCCGGGTCGCTGAAGCTCATCAGCGGCCCAACATTGGTCGATGGCAGCTCGGCCTCGATGAAGCCGCCGACGCTGCCATTGAGCGCGTAGGAGCGGGTCGCGGAACTGCCGGCGCTCAGGTCGATCGCCGTGGCGAATGGCGAGGTATTGCCGGCACTGGTGGTCGTCGCGGTCACGAGCGCGTCGACTGGGGCGGCGGCGAAGGTGTAGCTAGCGCTGCCGCCGCTGCTGGCCGTGACGCTGGCCCGATAGACCGCGCCGAGGCTGGCGCTGCGGGTATAGAACTCGACGGTTGCGCCGGCCGTGGTCTGGGCGCGGACGGTGGTCGCGCTGACGCGGGTGAGCGTTGGCGCGGCAAGGTTACCGTTGGCGTTGCTGACGATCGCGATATCGACATCGCCGTTGCCGGCGTAGCTATTCTGGCTGATGGTGTTACGCTTGGTGGCCGAGGCGTTGAGCTGCACCCCGCCGAGCGTATTGCTCGTGATGATGTTGCCGCTGACCATGTTGTCCGTGCTGCCGCCGGTGAAGTAGACCCCCTCGCCGCTGTTGCCGCTGATGCTGTTGCCGCTGAAGGTGTTCAGCAGGCTCAGATCGCTGACGGCGACGCCGTGGCCGACGATCGTCGATCCGGCGATCGACGCGCCGGTGCTGTCGCGGATGATGTTGTTCTGCACCAGGTTGCGCGCGCTCGACCGATCGAGCGTGATCCCCTGCCAGTTGCCGTAGACCTCGTTGTTGCGGATGATGTTATCCGTCGAGCCGAGGATGCGGATGCCGTGGCCGCCGTTGTTGTAGGCGACGTTATTTTCGAGCAGGTTGTTCATCGAAGGCGCCGAGCTATTATTCGCGCCAGGGTCGAGCATGAAGCCGTGGATCACATCGTTGGTGGAGTTGGCCGTGGCGCGGTTATCGTGCGACGTATTGTTGCGCACCGTGAAGTACGCGCAGCCGCGCGAGATGATGAAGCCGTGGTTGCCGTTGTAGGCGAACTCGTTATTCTCCACCAGCACGTTATGGGTGAAATCGTGCGGGTCGAAGCCGTACTGAATGTTATAGCTGAACAGATTGCCGCGAAACGTCAGATCGCGGGCCTGATAGGTGTAGATGCCGTAGTAGTTGTAGCTAAACGTGCTATCGATCGCCTCGCCGGTGACGCGCGTCAGGTGGTTGCCGCTCGCGTCGGTGCCGTAGTCGCGCCAGGAGACGCCGTACGACCCTGGGTCGCCGCCAGTGCTGTAGGGGTAGCCCATGTAGCTCATATCGCTGCGGCGGATGTCCAACTCGGCGCTATTCTGCGCCAGGACGAAGGCGCGGGCATCTTTGTAGTTGGTATCGTACGTGCCATTGACGGTATCCCACGAGGTGACGCGAGTATCCTCGATGATCAGCCGGCCATCCTGGGTCTTGAGCCACACGATTTTGGTCAGATCGATGGCGTGCGGGTCGGCGCCTGGGTCGCTGCGCAGCCGCAGCCAGTCCACCTGCGCGCCGCTGGCCGCGCCGTTGGCACCGCCCTGAATCATGAGCGTCGTGCCGGTTTTGATGTACAGGTCGGCGGTGAGCGTCCAGACCTGCTGCCCGCCGATGGTGGCCACCGTCAGCAGCTCGCTGCGGCCGAGGGCCACAAGCCCGGCACGGACATCGGCGAGGTTGGCGCTGCCGCCGGCGTACGCCACGTGGATCACCGGCGTCCCAAGGTTATCGTTGAAGATCTTGACCGAGAGCGAGCCGGCGTGGGCCGGGCGCGCCGGCATAGACAGCGCGAGCGCGAGTAAGGCGCAGATGGCGAAGACACGGGCGAGACTGAGGCCTTGGCTGTTCACGGCGGCTCCTTGCGCGTAGGGATGCGATCGCAGCTCACGATGCGAGCGTGCGGCAACATATATGTCGTTCGATTGCGGTGGTACGAGGCGATGGATCGTTTGTGGGAATCACGTACGCGTACGGGCAGTCAGGGCCAATCGCGATGTCCATACTGTAGCGATTGCACTAAGCTGTGTCAAGACAATTTAGGGTGATTTTGCCCGCTGTGAACGAAGTGTTATGGTCTAGAGGAGACGGGTAACAATCTATTCAGATGGAGCCAGACGCGCATCTGCGCACCCGCGATGCTGTGGCGGCACAGACGCTTCGCGGCGGATCGCCTGGTGCCTGACCCAATGGCGCTCGGCGTGATAGAAGCGCGGGTTGGGGACGAAGCCTGCGCGAGTCATCTCAGCGCTGGATGAGCGGTAGGAATTGCAGCGCGATCGCCGGGCGCATGGCCAGCGGCGCAGACAGCGCAGAGGCATCGCCGCCGCTGATCGCCACGGGCGTTGGCGCGGTTGGCGCGGCAGGTGTGCGGCACTGTCAGGCTGAACGTGCCGCTCTGGCTGGCGGTGGTGCGGCCCTCGAAGAACAGCGCCTGGCCGCCCACGTCGGAGAAGACCTCGACCGCCGCGCCGGCCGCAGCCATCCCTTCGATCTGACAGGCTGCGACGTTTGCGGCGCGGCCGATGGTCAGCGGCGCGATGCCGCTATTGGTGCCACCGGCGAGCGCGATAGCGCCCTGGTGGTTCTGCGTCACCTAGTTGGCGGCCCATGTGTTGCGCCGCGTCGGTTAGATAATTGCCAAAATGCCGTAGCCATTGCTCGCCGCGATGAAGTTGCCGCTAAGCTGCGCCTCGGTGGCACCTTCGGCGAGGTAGATGCCGTGAGCGCCGCTGGCCTCGACGATAGTGTCGCGGATGTTAGCGTCTGGGGCCGAGCGCACCTCGATCCCATCTCCGCGAGCGTGACAGTGCCGGCCGAGCTGGCTGCGATGGTGGTATTCTCGCCGCTCGGGCGGGCGATACTGAGCGTCAGTCTGCGGCGGCGGCCGGCGCGGCCGTGGGCAGCAGCGCCAGCAACGCGGCGAGCAGGCAGAGGGACGGCCGGCGATGGCGACGCAATCAGGGGCAGCTTGCGCCTCGCCTCACGCGATCTCCAGCGACCAGCCGGTGCGCTCGCCGAATTGCGCGGCGGCGGCGGCTACAGCCGCAGCATCGAGCGGGGCGACGAGCCTGAGGCGGACCTGCTTCGTCCGCTCGCGCAGCGAAGGCGGCCCGCTGAGCTCGGCGTTCTCCGGCAGCGCGTCGCGGGCGGCATCGATCAGCTGACCCTGGTGGGGCTTAGGGTGGATCTCGACGCTCCAGCCGCTGCGCTCGGCGAGCTGCGCGATGGCCTCGGCGTGGCGTGGTGCCGCGACATCGGGGAAGGCGAGTCGCACGGTCAGCGCGCCGCGCTCCTGGTGGGCGCCGATGGCGTACGCGCCGGTCTCTGGCGGCAGGAGCTGCCGCGCCAGGATTAGGGCGACGTTGGCCTCCAGCCGGCCGGCTGCGACCGGCTGCGGTAGCTCGGCGGCTGGCTCGGGGCGCTCCGGCACGAGCGCCGGCGCCACAACGGCCCCAGCACGGCGCATGCGCGGGCGGAGCTGCTCGGTGGGCTCGGGCATGCCGCTCGGGGTGCGCGGGATCTCCGGCTGCCGCGTCGGCGCGGCGGCGCGCGGCGCGGCGGCATTTGCCGCCTTGCGTCTACGCTGCCGCGGCGGGAAGAGCTGCTCGACGACATCGGTCTGGCCGTTGGTGACCAGGTACTCTTTCACCAGGACGAAGAAGATCCCGCCGGCGGTGCGCTTGCGCGAGCCATCGCCGGTGAGCATGCCATCGCCGGCCTCGATCTGCCTGGCGCGCTGGGCGATATCATAGGCGGCGTTGTGACCGATGCGGCGGGCGATTCGCCCGATCAGTCCGATCGGCTGGCGCTCGGTCTCGCCGAGGTAGGCCGCGAGCTCGTTGGTGTCTGTCATGGAGGGGATTGTACCATAGGGGAGGGGAGATGGTTTGCGAGGGCTGCGCCCCCGCGTCCCCCCCGCGCATCAAGCTTGTTGTTCTGACGCGCTCTTGGTCTGCTCGGCGTACTGCATCTGGTACAGCCGGTAGTAGAAGCCGCGCCTGGCGAGCAGCTCCTCGTGGCTGCCGTCCTCCATCAGCTTGCCCTTGTGAAGCACAATGATCCGATCGACGTTGCGGATGGTGGAGAGACGGTGGGCGATCACGATCGACGTTCGATCCTTGAGCAGCCGCTCCAGCGCCGCCTGCATCAGCACCTCGGTGGCGGTATCGACGCTGGATGTCGCCTCGTCCAAGATCAGCAGCACCTCTGGGTTGAAGGCGATGGCGCGGGCGAAGGCGATCAGCTGGCGTTGCCCGACCGACAGGTTGGTGCCGCGCTCGCGGATCTCGTACTCGTAGTTGCCCGGGAGCTGCTGGATAAAGCTGGCCGCGTTGGCCACCTCGGCCGCCGCGCGGATCTGCGCATCGGTGATGCTGGCGTCGTGCATCCTGATGTTGGAGGCCACCGTGCCAGAGAAGCAGGTCGGGTCTTGCGGCACGGCCGAGACGTGGCGGCGCAGCTCGCGCTGCGGCAGCTCGCGGATATCGACGCCGTCCAGCGTGATGCTGCCGCTCTGGATATCGTAGAAGCGCGCCATCAGGCTGACGAGCGACGTCTTGCCGGCGCCGGTGGCCCCGACCACCGCCACGCTCTGGCCGGCAGGGATGCTAAACGAGATGCCCTTGAGCACCGGCTCGTCAGGGTTGTAGCCGAACACCACATCGTGGAAGGCGATCGCGCCGCGCACCGGCTGGGCGAGATGCTTCGGCTCGGCCGGGTCCTTGATGGCCACCGGCGTATCCAGCAGCCCGAAGACCCGTTCGGAGGAGGCCATCGCGCTCTGAAGCGTATTGTAGCGCTCGGCGATCTGCCGGATCGGCTGGAACGCCTGGTCCGTATACTGGATGAACGCCACCAGCAGCCCGATCGTCGCCAGGCCGTCGAGGACCACCAGGCCGCCAAGGTTGAGCAGCAGCGCCATGGCGGTGACCGAGATCACATTCACCAGCGGGAAGAAGACCGAAAAGATCCGGTTCGAGTCCAGCTGCGCCACGCGGTACTCGGCGCTGAGCTCGCGGAAGCGCAGCCTGGAGCGCTCCTCGCCGCTGAACAGCTGCGTGACCAACACGCCAGTGATCTGCTCGTTGAGAAAGGCGTTGATGCGGGCGATACGCTGCCGCACCTGGCGGTAGATACCGCGCATGATTTTTTGGAAGATCGCGGTGGACGCCATGACCACCGGGAACATGATGAAGCTGATCAGCGCCAGACGCCAGTTCAGCACCAGCATCGTGATGATCACAAACACCAGCCGCACCAGATCGCCGAGCAGCGCCACGGTGCCCTGGGTGATAAACTCGTTGAGCGCGTCCACATCGTTGCTGATGCGCGTGATCAGCCGCCCGACCGGGTTCTTATCGAAGAAGCCGAGGCTCATGGTCTGGATGTGGCTGAAGATCTTCAGCCGCATGTCGACCATCACCCGCTGCCCGACCGACTGCATGATAAACGTCTGGCCGTAGCGCAGCCCGAAGGCGGCGAGCAGGACGAGCATATACGCGCCGAAGATCGGCAGAATACCGCTGAAGTCGCGCGCGGCGATCGGGCCGTCGATGGCGGTGCGAACCAGGTACGGCGGGATGAGCTCGATCGCCGCGCCGACCAGCATTAGCGCCGAGGCGATCCCCACCAGCCGCCAGTAGGGTGCGACGAACGTCGCCAGCCTGCCGACCAGCCGCGAGTCGTAGGCCTTACCCAGTATTTCGTCGTCTTGGATGCCAGAAGACATTATTCCTCCTCCAGCTCTTGCTGCAGTAGCTCGCGCCGGTACATCGCGGCGTAGCGCCCGCCGAGCTCGACGAGCTGGCGGTGGGTGCCGCGCTCGGCGATGCCGCGCTCGGCGAGCAGAATGATCTGGTCGGCGTCTTTGACCGTGGCGATGCGCTGCGCGATGATGATGCTGGTGCGCCCCCGCATCACCTCGCGCAGCCCGCTGAGGATCTCGGATGCGGTGTGGGTGTCCACGCTTGAGAGCGCGTCGTCCAGCACCAGCACCGATGGGTCGCGCAGCACGGCGCGGGCGATGGCGGTGCGCTGCTTCTGACCGCCGGAGAGGGTCACGCCGCGCTCGCCGATCAGGGTGTCGATGCCCTGGGGGAACTGCGGCACATCGTTGGAGAGCCGCGAGATCGTGATCGCCCGGTCGACCTCCTCGGGCGTGGCGGTTGGCCGGCCGAAGGTGATGTTGTCGCGCACCGGGACGCTGAACAAGAATGTATCCTGCGGCACATAGCCGATGCCGCGGCGCAGCCCTTCGAGCGGGAGCTGCCGCACATCGACGCCATCCACCAGCACCTGGCCCTCGTCTGGGTCGCGCACGCGGGCCAGCAGGTTGACCAGCGTCGTCTTGCCCACTCCGGTCGCGCCGACGATCGCCAGCGATGTGCCCTGCGGCACGCTGAACGAGATGTGGCGCAGCACCCAGTCAGCGGATGAAGAGACGGGGAGAGCGGCAGACGGGGAGATCTGCCCTTGACCACGTTGTGTGCGCTCCTTGTCTCCCTGGCTGGCTGGCTCCTTATCCATCTTGTGCTCTGCCAGCGCATAGTTATACTTAATGCCGACGTCGCGGAACTCGACCGCCCCGGCCACGGTCACGGTCTGCGGCGCGTCTGGCGCAGTGGCGATCGCGGGGCGGCGGTTGAGCACCTCGGCGATCCGCAGCATGCTAGCGGAGGCCTGCTGGTACAGGTCCACCGTCCAGCCGAGCGCGATCACCGGCCAGCCGAGCTGCGCCAGGTAGGCGTTGAACAGCACTAGCTGCCCGATGGTCATGCGGCCCTGGCTGATCTGCCAGCCGCCCACCAGCAGCACCAGCGCGCCGGTGGTGCCGAGCACCAGCCCGATCACCGGCCAGAGCATACCGGAGAGCATGACGTAGCGCAGGTTGAGCTCACGGTAGGTCTCGTTCTCATCGCGGAAGACGCCGATCTCAGCCTCCTCCTGGGCGTAGGCCTTGATCGTGCGAATGCCGGAGAAATTCTCCTGCGCCCGCGTCGAGATCGCGCCGAACTGATCCTGCACACCGCGGAAGACCATGCGCATCCGCCCGCCGATCACCACGAACAGCACGGCGGTGACCGGCATCATCACCACCACTACGGCGGCCAGCAGCGGGTTGGAGAGAAACATGAGCACGGCGGCGGTGATCAGCAGCAGCCCGCTCCCAGCGATATTGCCGAGCCCGGCGCCGACGAACTGCCGCACCGCCGAGAGATCATTGGTGACGCGGGTCATCAGGTCGCCGGTGTGCATCTCGCTGTAGAATTTTTGATCCAGCGTCAGCAGCCGCGCGAACACCGCCTCGCGCATATCGTAGTCCACCAGGTGCGATGTGCCCATAATCTGGGTGCGCTGGCCGAAGCGGAAGCTGCCGTCGATCAGCGCGGCGAGCACCAGCAGCCCGCCGTAGCGCAGCAACTCGTCCGGCACGATGCCGCGGCTGTTGATCGCATCCACCACCAGGCGCAGGATCTGCGGCACGGTAGCGGCGGCGGCGGTGGCGACGATGGTGCAAATCAGGCCGATGGTGTAGCGCCTGCGGTAGCGCAGGACGAACGGCCACAGATGGCGAAGCGAGTCCATTTGCTCTCTCCAATGCAAACAAGCGCCGCCGGTGAGATTCGGGGGCGCGCAAACAGAGCGTCGCACTAGTATACACCGCATCGGCCGCTCGTCGGCTCATACTTCTGATGGATCTGGTGCCGGGCAGGTTAGGAGTGGCGCGCGAGGCGATTTAAGCTTCCGGGACGCTGGGCTGGTACGCGGTTACACCTCTGTGCGCGCAGCGTCCCGGAAGCTGATGCTACCGAGCGCGTGCTTGGCCGATACGGGATGGGCGGGCGGGCGATCAGCGCGGCGGGTGGACGCCGGCGGCGGCGAGGATCTGCCGCAGGCTGACGAGCCCCGGGCGGTTGAGCGCCAGCTTGTCGATCGTGGCGCGGCCGGTGGAGGTCAGCCCGATCAGCAGGGCATCGCCATCGCCCCAGGCGAAGTGCGCGTCGCGCGCGTCCTGTCGCGGGTGGAACAGCGGCACTATCTCGCCGGTGAGGCTATCGCGGGCGCTGGTGGCGGTGTACTTGCGGCCGTTGCACCCCTGGCAGGAGAGTGCCAGGTTATCTTCACTGCCGCTGCCGCCTCTGGCCACCGGGGTGATATGCTCGATGGCGAACATATCGGGCGAGTAGCGCTCCTGCGATAGACAGTACTCGCAGCAGCCGGCGGCGCGCCCGCGCACCAGCGCCCGCAGCGCGGCCCCGATCTGCCGTGGGTCAGCCATGCGGGGCGATGCCCAGGCTCAGCATCAGCGCGTCCAGCGGGACGCCGCGCAGCCGCGCCAGCTCGGCGAGCGCCGCCACGCGCCGCACGTTCGCCGCCTCCAGCGCGTCGGCCAGGGCGGTCAGCTCCGCGAGCTCGGCCTCGTCGATGATCTCGGCGCGGCGTCTGGCCCCGAGCAGATTGTAGCGCGCCCAGTCGAATCCGCTCAGGCTCGCGTTGATCGCAGTCAGCAGCCGACTCTCGGCGAGCGGCAGCCGCGCCGGGCGCGAGGCGCTGGCCTGCAGCTGCGCCAGCCGCTCGCGCAGCGCCGTGGCGATGTAGGCGTCGGGGGCGACGCCAGCAAGCGCCGCCGCCTCGCGCACCTCCTGCTCAAGCGTATCTGGAAGATCGATCGTGATAGTCATACGAGATATTGTAGATCATTTTTAGTGGCCGCGCCCGCCGCCTGAAAAGAGACGAGGCCGGGGGTGTGCCCCCCGGCCTCGCTCCACGCGTCTGCGCCGCGTCTATACCCGTGCGACGGACCGGCGAGTCGGCTGCTGCGCGCCGAGATAGCCGCCCAGGATCGCCGCACCGGCCGCCAGGCCGAGCGACAGCAGGATGCCCCACGCCGCATTGCCGGCAGCATTGGTCGCACGATCGACGTTCTGCGGCGTCGCGATCGCCTGGGCCGTGGCCTGCACCGAGCTGCCGACCGCCTGAGCGGTGGCCTGGAGCGCCGGGTCCTGCGGCGCAGCCTGGGCCGTGGCCTTGACGGACGGGTCGTTCGCCGCGCCGCCCACCACCTGGCCGGTGACGTTGGCCGCCGTGCCCACCACGTTGCCAGCGGTGTTCACCAGCGCGCCGATGCCGCCGCCGATCATGTAGATGAGCAGCGGTATGGTCACAAACCAGACCATCGCGCCCTGCATGATGCCGCTGGTTCTGCCGCTGTAGGACGCCGACCGCCCGGCGACCCAGCCGCCGACGAGAAATGCCGCCAGCGCGGTGATCGCGCCGCCGATGCCAGCCCCAATGCCAAACCCGCCGAGCGGTCGAGTCGGGTCGTAGGCCGATAGGCCGATCGCCAGGCCGAGCACCGTCAGCGTGATCAACGTGGCCAGCGCGGCGAAGATGCCGGCCAGCACTGGCCCCCAGCGCACCAGGTCGCTCGTCTCATTGACGTTTACGACCGTGTCCGGTCGATCGTAGATAGCGGTGCGCGGCGCATGTTGTGCTTTAGTATCATCGATTGCCATTATGGTGGTTCCTTACGTTACTATGATGAGCACGTATATCGGGCCCAAAGGGAAAAATGTGGGGGCGCAGCCCCCACGCCCCCATGCCCATCACGCGTGTTTTTCTGAGGCGCTCCGCGCCATGGAAAAACGTTTTGCTGCTGCTGCGCAGCGGAACTGCGCAGCAGCGGCAAAAAGCGTACGACCGCGCTGCCGCAGGCTGAAAAAGGACGACGCGCGCGTGTCAATCGGCAATTGTCAATTACTCAATAGGCAATACGCTAGCGCTGGCCGGTCGCCTTGCCCCAGGCGTACTGGACGCTATCCTTGAACTGCTCCCACGTCCCCGGATTCTTTGCCTCCCAGGAGGTACGCGCATCGCCCTCGATGTCCTTCCACGCCCGGCCGCGGTAGGTCTCGTTGGTGCTCAGGTCGTGGCCGTAGCGGAACACGGGCGCATACTCTTCGTATGAGTAGCCGCTCTTGCCCAGGTTCTTGGTATAGTAGCTGCGGAAGTCGGTATCGTATGTGTCATACCCGGCCACTTTGGCTGCGCCAGCCCTGGGTGCCGTGCTGGCGTCCTGCTGCACGTCCACATCGGTGCGGCGCACAGTGTCGCGCACCGTCTCGGTCCGCTCGGTGACCTGCTTGCCGACGACGACCTCCTCGATGACCCGCGCGGTCTTCGCGACCACCGCCTCCTCGCCCATCGTGGTCATCTCGAACGAGCTGTCCTTCATGGCCGCCATATCGGCGTCAGTGACGGCGCGATCGACCGGGCGGCGCTCGACGTTGACCCGCTCCTCGCGCAGCTTCACCTGCTGCTCGACCGGGGTCTCGGTGACCCGCGAGTAGACGCGCATCCGGCCGCGCTCGACCTGACGCTTGCCAACTTGCAGCTGCTCCTCGACAACCGGCAGAACGATGTCCTTGTCGCCATACTCGCGCAGCTTGTACTCACCGCCGGCGGTGCTGTACTCAGCCGCCCGGGCGTCGATGTCGACGGTCTTGTAGCGCGCCAACACGTCGGCTGCGGTCGTCTAGTTCTTGCGGTCGGTGCGGATCGCCAGCAGCGTCGCGCCGCGGCGCACACCCTCCTGGTAAAGCTTGATATCCGGGTCGCCGATGTCGTTGGCCAGCGAGGTTAGGGCGGCGCTGCTCGTCGGCGCGCCATCGATCACGCGCACATCGCCGCGGGCGAAGCCGCGCTTGATCAGGTCATCGGCGGCCTTGGTGGCCTCAGCGGCGCTCTCGAACATCCCAACAATTGTCTCAGCCATGATTGTTGCTCCTTAGGTTATGAAGTCGTGTATCGCTTGAACCTGCGGCACGGGAAGGTGTCGCCACCGCTGATCCCGTACCGCCAAGTTCCCCACTAGCTAGCGGGTCGCGCCGCTCGCCTTATCCCAGGCATAGCGAACGCTATCCTTGAACTGCTCCCACGGGCCGCGGTTGCTGCGCTCCCAATCGGCGCGCACGTCGCTCTCGATGGCTTCCCACTTCTTGCCCTGGTAGCGCTTGTCGGCGTAGATCGTGTTGCCGTAGCGGAAGCCGGGAACCAACTGCTCGTAGGTCCGGCCGCTCTTGGCGAAGTTAGCGTCGTAGTAGCCCCGGTAGCGCGTCTCGTCTGCCGTGGCCACCCCGCCAGTCTGCTCGACTTCGACATCGGTGCGGCGCACGGTGTCGCGCACGGTCTCGGTCCGCTCGGCGACCTCTTTGCTGACAGTCACCTCCTCGACCACCCGCGCGGTCTTGGAGACGACAGCCTCCTCGGCGGTCTCCTGAAGCGTGTACTCGCGCTCCTTGAACGCCGCGTCGCCCTCGCTGACGGCGCGATCCACCGGGCGGCGCTCGACGTTGACCCGCTCCTCGCGCAGCTTCACCTGCTGCTCGACCGGGGTCTCGGTCACCTGAGTATGGACGCGAGCCCTGCCGCGCTCCACCTGCCGCGTGCCGACGCTCATCTGCTCCTCGATCACGGGGAGCACGGTGTCGCCGCTGGTATTGAACTGGCCGACCGGCTGCTTCGCCGCGACGACGTTCGTGTCCGTTTTGGCGACCGGCGCAGCGGTCTGCTTCACGGGCGTCGCCGCGCGCATCGCCGCAAGCTCTGCGGCGGTGTACGGCTTGGCCTCGGGCGTCGCGCCCTGCCAGCCACTCTGGCGGAACGAGCCCTCGCGCTCATCGACATCGGCGACGGAGTGGCGGCCCATGATGTCGGCGGCGTCGTCCG
>JAYUUK010000279.1:0-3940 GCA_043754595.1 Roseiflexaceae bacterium
GAGCCGGAGCGCGCCGCCATCGACGAACTGCTCGCCGCGCGCGATGACATCGCCGCCATCGAGTCCCAGCTCGCCGCCGTCGAGGCCAGGCTCGGCGACCCGGCCGTCGCGGCCGATATGGCGCTGATGACCAAAACCCTGGCGCAGCACGAGCGGCTGCTCGATCAGTTCGAGCGCGAGGGCGGTGCCACCGTTCATCAGCGCGCCGAGACGCTGCTGCGCGACCTCGGGCTTGACGAGTCCGTCTGGTCGCGCCCCATGCGGCTGCTCTCCGGCGGTCAGCGCAAGATGGTCGGGCTGGCGCGCTGCATACTGATGCAGCCAGATCTGCTGCTGCTCGATGAGCCGGATAACCACCTGGATATGGCGCGCAAATCGCTGCTTGAGCAGGTTATCCGCGATTTCGACGGCGCGGTGGTGATCATCTCGCACGACCGCTACCTGCTCGATGAGACGGTGCAGATCATCGCCGAGATGGAGCCGGCCGCCGAGGTGGGCGCGCGCATCAGGCGCTGGGAGGGCAACTACTCGTCATATGTCACCCAGAAGGATCTGGTGCAGCTCAGGCAACAGCAGACGTACGCCTCGCAGCAGCAGGAGATCGCGCGTCTGGAGGCGGCGATCGCGCGCTTCCGCGTCTGGCTCAACATATCGCTCGACAAGCGCCACAAGACGAGGATGGAGAATAAGCAGCGGCAGATCGACCGGATGGACAAGATTGAGCGCCCGGTGCTTGAGCGGCGTAAGATGGCGCTGGAGTTCAGGCCGCACACTCGCGGTGGGGCCAAGGCGATCGAGCTACGCCGGATCGATAAGGTCTTTGGCGAGCATATCATTCTGCTGGACGCCGCCGCCACGATCATGAACGGCGAGCGGGTCGGAATCGTCGGGCCGAACGGCGCCGGCAAGACCGTCCTGCTACGGCTGATCCTCGGCGAGCTCCCGCCAGACAGCGGCGAGGTGTGGGTCGGCCCGAGCATCCAGCTCGACCACTACGCGCAGCACCACGAGACGCTGGATATGGCGCAGACGCCGATCGACGCGCTGCGCGACCTTCGGCCCATGTACGAGGGCGAGGCGGTGGCCAAGCTCGGCAAGTTTCTCATCCCCTACACCTCGGCGACCCAGCCGATCGCCAGGCTCAGCGGTGGCGAAAAAAGCAGGGTACAGCTGGCGCGGCTGATGATCGGCGGCAAGAACTGCCTGCTGCTGGACGAGCCGACGAATAATTTGGATATCCCATCGGCCGAGGTGCTGGAGAGCGCGCTCGAGGAGTTTGGCGGCACAGTGGTGGTGGTCTCGCACGACCGCTACTTCCTCGACCGAATGGTGGACCGGATCTTCGAGGTGCGCGATGGCGAGCTGCTGGTCTACGAGGGCGGCTACAGCTACTACGATGAGCAGCGGCGCAAACGTTGAGTCCAAGACAGCAGCGCGCCCGACGCAATGCGTCGGACGCGCTGTGATATGTATGCTCGATGCCTGTCTAGTCTAATGATTGCCGGCCTTGCGCACCTGGCCCTTGACCTGGTCCGCCTTGCCCTGGGCCTCCATCACCGGGTCGTCGATCAGATCGCCGACGGCGCTCTTGACTTTCCCGCCGATGTTCTCAGCCTCGCCTTTGGCCCGCTCGGTTGTCTTTGCGGCGTCCTGCCGAGCCTGTCCCTTGGCGGCCTCGATGTGGCCCTCGGCCTCCATCTGGTGGTTATCGGTCGCGTCGCCGACGTTCTTCTTGATATCGCCCTTCAGCTCTTCGGCCGCGCCCTTGATCTTGTCGCCGGTTGTGCTCATCGTTGTGCTCCGTGTCGTGTAAGAGAGGACGCTCCTCCGTGTGACCATGTTAGGGCAAGAGCCGTGCCATGGCGCTGCGCTGTAGTTGGCGCTTGACGGCGCGGCGGGATGCGGCTAGAATCAGATGTACGCGGGAGTGGCGTAGTGGTAACGCGAGAGCCTTCCAAGCTCAAGTCACGGGTCCGATTCCCGTCTCCCGTACCAACTGCCTGTTGAAATTCGCACGCGCGTTTCAACATAATTACGCTCTTTTTGGTGCTTCTTAACATCGCATCGCCAGCGTCACGCTGGGGCAACACGGCCTTCGTCCGTGCGATGTCAGGGACCGGCGACGATCGCCGGTTCCGTATAGGGGTTAGTAAGGTGCGATGGGCGCCAGTCAATGACGAGCGCGGATGTGGGCGGCTCAGGTGGAGCTGCCGGTGTGTTGTACTGACAGGCCGACGGGCGACGTGGCTTCGGCGGCAGGTATGCGAGCGCCGCACACTGATGCGTAGACTAGCGCTGACGAAAGGAGGCGCACCTGGTGTTCACGCCGGGTGCGCGTTGAAATCGCCGCTTATCATCGCCGCTGGCGCGCCCTGCTTGGGTCGCACCGCAGTGTTCGCGCTGCGTAAGCATTGAAACGGCGTCTCGTCCATCCGTAGCGCTCCTTCCTGCCATGCTGCGGGGCCATCAGTGACAATCCAGTGCCGCTATTGTGCGGCGCAGTCCGCGCCTCCCAGTGGTGGCGCAGTTCAGCAGGGCCTTCGGGCCAAATGAGACAGGTTGCTCGGTCATTGGGAGGTGAACAACTTCTCATTTAAGATCAGCAATCGTCTCCATTCGCTCGTCGTGTGATACTTGGTCGGTGATCACGACGAGCAGATCATGGAGAGCCTGCTTATGTCTCTAGCGTTAAGCTAGAGCGTAAGCAGGCTCAAATTTTTTCCCCTCACTTAACCCCTCGGTTTCATCCTCAGCTTCTACGACCAGATCCTCAACACTAACGCCCAATACCCTTGCGATCGGAAGGATCGTTAAGAGTTCTGGGTTCACCGTGCCTTATCGGGAGGGCTCGAAACATACTACAAGCCAAATCCCGAACGACTTGGTCCGATAAAGGTTGGTTCATCAGCAGCTATTGTACTGGGCGTCGATCTACTTCTGGCGCAACTGAGTGCTGAATATAAGCGTCCTGTAAATTTGATGCTCTATCCGTCCTCCACTGATGCATATAAACGTCCATCATATCCAATCCCGCATGAATAGCCGTAAGTATTGTGGAGTATCGTATGCTCGATTATCGCTCACAGCCGACCGATGCGCTCGTCGCCGAACTCGCGAACGATGATAATGCACACGTACGCGCTGTTGTTTGGGAGCTCGGGCAGCGTGGAGCAGAGAGTATTCGCGCTCTTGCCAACGCCATGCAATCAAACAATATACAGCGTCGGAAGAATGCTGCTATCGCGCTTGGACGTACGCGAGAAATGGCAATTGTCGATATTTTGCGCGAGCCAGCGAGCTCCGATTCAGAGTCAGCTGTTCGAATGTACGCTGTTTGGGCGTTGGGGCAGTTAGATGATGCACGTGTGTATCCAATAGTGCGCGATGCACTTAGTGATCCAGATTCACATGTGCGGGCGGCGGCAGCGGAAGCGATCGGCAGACATGGTGATAGAGGCGCATCTAAACATTTGATGCGGATTCTCGCTGATCCTGATGCACATGTACGTGAAGCCGCAGTACTCGCGCTTGGACAAATGCTTGATACACAAAGTGCTGTTGTCCTTATCCCATGTTTGCACGACAGTGATGCGCGCGTTCGTGAAAGTACAGGAGTTGTATTGGGCGATTTGCGCGTTGCTGATGCACGTGAGGAGTTGCTTGAATTGCTCGCTGATCCAGAGCCGGATGTTAGGCAAGCAATCCTTGTTGCGCTCCAGAGTTTGCGCGATCCAACGACGATCAGCATTCTGCAACAGCGTGCGCTCCACGAGGAGGGTGTAACAAGTTGGGGGTTATCATTAAAAGACTCCATCGCTCAAACGCTTCAGATTGTTGGGAGAGTATCTCCATAACTCAATGACAGCCACAGAGTGTGTGCCCACCACTTCCGAGCGGACGCCGGCATCCCCTTCTAACGACATCCCCGACGCACCGAAAG
>JAYUUK010000280.1:0-3937 GCA_043754595.1 Roseiflexaceae bacterium
ATCCTGATCATCTCGTCCGCGTTGCTTGTACTGACTCACGCCGCTGCGAGTAGACGCCACGGTTCGACGTTTGTCCAATTGCGACCCGCGCAGAGTATATGCATCCAGTGAAGGTGCTGGGGGTGCTGGGGGTGTCGACGGTGTGGACGGCACTGGAGGTGTCAGCAGTGTCGGCGGTGTCGGCGGCACTGGGGGTGTCGGCGGTGTCGGCGGTGTGAGGTGGTGTCGAGCAGTGCGTAGTGCCTCAACCCAGTCACCATGGTGTAGTTCTAGGAGTAACGCGAATGGATCAACAATCTGACTGCCTACCTGTCGGTAGGTGCAGCCGGGCGCGTAGGCATAGACGATCCACGTATAACGGGCGCTCCGGCGGCAGCAGCAAATGCACTATGTCCACACCACGGCGGACGGGCTGGAGGGGCTGGGCGGGCTGGCGGCCGAGAGCGGCGATGCGGCGCGGGCGGCCTGGCTGTTCGGCGCGGCCACCGCGCATCGCGCCGCAATGGGGATGCCGCGCTGGGCGCATCAGCAGCCCTGGTTCGAGCGCGACCTGGCGCTGGCGCAGCCGGCAGATCGACGCCCAGGCGTGGGAGGCGGCCTGGGCGGCTGGCAGCGGCACCACGCTGGATGCGGCGGTGGCCGAGGCGCTGCGCACTGGCTGACGTATCACTTGTTCAGGCTTGACGCAACGGCGCAGAGACGGATTGCCGATAGCCGATTGACGATTGAGCCGCCGATGCTGCCAGTATTATCCTTTTGCCGAACGCGCAGATACAGCCGCCCGGCATACTCGCCTGTATCGTCGTACATAGCAGGCTCGGGCCGCCGCTCACGGCCGGCGGCTCGTTGCGGTCCCGCGACAGCTGCAGCCCGCGCTCGTCGGAGAGCTCGCGCAGCGTATCGGTGCCGGTCGTCGGCGGTGCCAGCGTTTGAGGAGCGTCTATCTCGCGCGATCGGGGTATGCAAGCTATTGCTTGGTTCTGTCATTGCGCGCTAACGCGCTCGCGTCGCGCCGCCGATATGGAGACCTGATCATAGCCGCAGCGAGAGGGGGAGGCCGATCTGTAAATCATTCGCCCGCGCGATCCGCCGCTGGCACGCGGTGGCGCTCGCGACCGCGCTGGCGCTGATCGTTGGCGGCTGCGCCCCGGCCGAGCCGGCATCGCTGGCACAACGCAATCCAGCCGTGCCGGCCACTGCGTCCCGGCCATCTGCCGAACCGAGCGCGACTCGCAACGTCGGGCTGAGCCCATCGCCAGACTCGCTGCTGACAGCGATCGCCGAGGGCGTGCGCGCTGCCCCGCCCACCCTCGCACCTGCCACCCCGCCGTCCGACCCGCTCCAGGCCGCGCTCGCCGCGCTGCGCGCTGGCTACCGCTATGGCCAGCCGACGCCGCAGGACCAGGAGGGGCGCGGCATCTGGCCGAGCGGCGGTGCTGATGGGCGCTCGGAGCAGGTCTATCCGTCATATGTCCTCGCGCCGCGCCGCCAGACCGACGAACTGACGCGGCAGCTCTATGCGCTGCTGCCAGCATCGCTGCGCGACGAGACCGCCTTTGTGATCGCCGACCGGGTGGCGCAGTCCCCCGAGATGTATCTGCCGTATCTGCGGGCGCGGCGGCGGGTGATCGTGCTCGGCAACTTCGTCGGCATTGGCGAGGCGACGGCCGACCAGGGGTGGTTTGTCGAGCGGCACCGCGATGAGTTGGCGATCGGCGCGCAGACGATCGCGCTGGCGCAGGCGCTGGGCCTTGAGGTGGTGGCGGTGCGCTATACCCTGGGCGACTCGCTATCGCCCTACAGCGTCACGGTGCGCGACCGGCTCCAGACACAGCTGGACGCGATGCTGGCGGCCAAGGGCCTCGCCGTGCTGCGCTCGCCGCTCGTGTGGGGCGCCGACGAGATGGTACCAGTGGCGTTTGCGTCGCAGCTGCCGCCGCTGCGGGTGCGGCTGCGCTACGGCGGCACGACGCAGCGCCACGTCTACGATGGCGGGCGTACCACGCCCGAGGTGGTCGCACAGCAAGTCGCTGCGCTCGGGCTGGTGGCCGTCGGGCCGGACGATCCGTTCGATATCGAGGCGCTGGTGCTGACCTCGGCGGCATCAGACGACGGGACCTTCCCAGATCCGGCGGCGCAGCGGGCGCTGGACGCGCTGACGCTCGCGCCGCTGGCGGGCTATAGCGATGCGCAGCGGGCGCGGCTGGCGATCATCGACGCGCGGATGTTCAACGGCGCGTGGGACGCCGCCGGCGCGCCGCCCGGCTGCGGCTACCTGGCCTACGGATCGTGGGGCACGCTGGCCAACAAGGCCGGCACGACGCTGGCCACCGCCAAGATTGTGTGGTGGTCGCGCAGCGATGTGGCGCGCCGGCAGCTGTACCTGGAGGCATTTGCCCACGATGTCTACGCCAACGGCTATGTGGACGGGCGCGATCGCCTCGCGCCGCAGCTGGCAGCCGCTGGCGTGCTATTCGCCCACTTCGATGGCTACGACCGCGTCGAGACGGTGGCGACGGTATTTGGGCTGCTCAACCGCCACGTCAACGAGTCTATGGCGGCGCGCTTCGATGGGACGCCGTGTCTGGCTGGGCGCGGCGTCCGGCTCACGCCGCAGCTCTGGCGCACTTTTGAGAGCGAGACCCATCTGCGGCCGGCTATACCGGGCGAGGTGGATACAGTCGGGGTATACCGCGCCGACCTCGACCCGGCGATTTTCGACCCGCGTCCATGATGGCAAGTGCGACGTTCATCAAATTGGAATGAGCGCCGGGACCAACGGTGGTATGATAGAGCGCGATGACCAACGCTTCCATTCCATCCCTCGCGCTCGTCTCGGGCGCGGCCAGGCTGCTCGCCGCCGATCTGCCGTTCGCAGACCGGGCGCGCGATCTTTTTGAGCTGCTGCGCGACAGCATCGGCGTGCCAGACGCCCGGCTCCACTGCTGGTTTGGCGGCTACCCAGGCGGCGAGCCGGCGCGCTTCGCCTCGGCAGACGATCTGGCCGATGCCAGCCCGGCATGGGACGCCGGGCTGGCGCAGCGGGTGGCCGCCAGCCGGATCGCGTCGCGGCTGCGCGGCGATGCGCTCGATGAGACGACGATCTACGCCGCCCCGATCGCCAGCGACGACCGGGTGTGGGGCGTGCTTGAGCTGCGCGCCGCAGGCGACGATGCGCTTGGCTTGGTAGAGCAGACGATGGTCAGCGCGCTGCTGCCGCTGCTGGCGGCTGCCATCGCTGGCGAGCGCGTCGCGCTCCCCGCCGCCCCGCCGCTGGCTCCGGCACCGCCGCCGCGGAGCAGTGCGGCGCTGGCCGCACCGGCGAGCCTGGCAGCGCTGACGCTCTCGCAGCGGCAGGTGCAGCAGCTGGACGTGCTGCGCGAGCAGATGGAGCGCTCGTTCACACTGCGCGAGTTTCTGCCGCAGCTGCTGCGCTGGGCTATGGAGTGTACCGGCGCCGAGGCCGGCATGATCAGCACGGTGGACCGCGAGCGCGGCGACTTGATCTTGCAGGCCTATGACGGCTACGGGCGCGACCCGTTCGCGCGTGACCAGTTCAATGAGCCCCGCCGCCGTGTCAGCTGGGAGATCGGCGTGGCCGGCAGGGTGGCGCGCACCGCCCGTGCCGTCCACACCCGCGATGTCAGCCGCGACCCTGATTATCAGAGCCACAACCCCGAGATCCGAGCCGAGCTGGCCATGCCGCTGGCGCTCGATGGCGAGGCGCTGGCGGTGCTGGTGCTCGATAGCCCGCGCGCCGCAGCCTTCGGCCCGTTGGAGATCGCATTTGTGGAGAGCCTGTGCCGCGCCGCCGCCGCCCCGCTGCTGCGCGCCACCCGCTACCAGCGCCTGCTCGAAGATAGCACTCAGCTCGGCCAGGTGTTCCACGGCATGCCCACCGGCCTGCTGCTGATGGAGAGCAGCGGCCGCGTCCTGC
>JAYUUK010000281.1:0-11942 GCA_043754595.1 Roseiflexaceae bacterium
GGGGACCACATCGCGCAGCGCAGGTGCGGCGTGCGTCGGCGGCGCGCTCGGCAGGCCAAACGGCGCCACATCGAGCAGGTGGCGCAGCTGCGGGTCGTCGTCGGTTAGCGCCGGGGCGATGCGGCCGGCGCGAAGCAGCGCCCCGAGGTACAGATCGCGCTGCTTCTCGGTGGCGCATGCGAAGAAATCGCCGCGGGCGAGCTGGCGGCGCAGCAGCGCCACATCGTCTGCGGCGCGGGCGGCGCGCTCGGCGGGCGGCGCGTGGCGGAACAGCTCAAGGCTCTCGAAGGCCACCGGGTCGTAGAGATCGAGCGCGAGCGGCAGCGCGGTGGCGGCCAGCTCGGGGTGGGCGCGCAGCACAAAGCCGTTGGCGAGCACCACATCGGCCTGGGCGAGCCACGGTCCCAGCGCGCCGGGATCGCCCCAGGCGAAGCTGCCGGTGCGGATGGCGGAATCGGCCATATCGATCGGGTGGGGGGCGACGAGGATCGTCGGCTGGTGGGCGGCCACGGCGCGTGCGATCTCCCAGGCGCGGATGCCGGGGCCGGCCATGCGCGAGCCGACGCGGTCGTGGCTGATGATCAGTGCGCGCGGTGGGGAGTGTGGCATAGTGCGGCATGGTAGCGCCGAAGTGTGAGGGCGTCAAATATGCGGCGCGGGCGGCGGCGATGGCGCGCGAGCGGCGATGATGGAGGGGCGAAGCAATCGCGGGCGGGGCGAGCGGCGATGATGGAGGGGCGAAGCGTGCCGAATCGATGCCAGCAGGCAACCGTGTCTGCGCTTGCTTCGCCCGTACGGGGCGATGGTGCGGGCGGGGGGATGGCGCGCGGGCGGCGGTGATGCGACGGCGATGGTACAATGCGGGCGAGGCGACACGAGAGGAAGCATATGGCACGCATTTTCGCTGGGAAGTACACCGCCGCCGCCGGCCAGCCGTTCGTGGTCTTCATCATTGGGATGCGGATCAACCGGCTGCTGGCGGTGCATAAATGGCTGCCGACAGTGGCGGCCATGTTCCCGATGCTCCAGACGCTGCGGCGCAGCGCCGACCGCGGCTGCCTCCACACCGAGTACATCCTGTTCTGGCGCGGGATGGGCGTGCTGCAGTACTGGCGCTCGTTCGACGACCTGGAGCGCTTCGCCGCAGACAGCCGCGACCCGCACCAGCCGGCCTGGGCCGACTATAACCGCCGCGTCGGTGCCGATGGCACCGTCGGGGTGTTTCACGAGAGCTATCTGGTGCAGCCCGGCAGCTACGAGACGCTCTACGGCAACATGCCGCTGTTTGGCCTGGCGGCCGCCACGCGCCATATCCCGGCCGCCGGCCGCCGCGCCCGCGCCAGGGGCCGCTGGGAGACCGGCGGCGTGAAGGAGGATGCATGACCGATCTCCCCCGCTCGATCGCGCAGATCGACATCCACCACCTCGGCCGGCCCCACGTGGTCGCCAGCTACCTGCTCGAGGGCGGCGCGCCCGTCATCGTCGACCCCGGCCCTACCAGCGACCTGCCCAATCTGGAGCGCGGTCTGGCGGGGCGCGGCCTCGGTCTCGGCGACCTCCAGGCGCTGCTGCTGACCCACATCCATCTGGATCACGCCGGCGCGGCCGGGGCGATCGTCGCGCGCTACCCCCACATCACGGTCTACGTCCACGAGCGCGGCGCGCCGCACCTGATCGACCCGTCCAAGCTGCTGGCCTCGGCGCAGCGGATCTACGGCGACCAGCTGGACGCGCTGTACGGCGCATTCCTGCCGGTGCCGCAGGCCAACGTCGCGGCGCTGCGCGGCGGCGAGACGCTCGATCTCGCCGGGCGCGATCTCGATGTGCTCTACACCCCAGGGCACGCGTCGCACCACGTCAGCTACATTGATACCCAGACCGGCGCGGCGTTCGTCGGCGATACGGCCGGAATCAGGATGCCCGGCTTCGGCTACGCCCGCCCGGCCACCCCGCCGCCGGATATCGACCTTGAGCGGTGGCGGGCGAGCATCGACGCGATCCTGGCGCGCGACCCAGCACTGCTGCTGCTGACCCACTTCGGCGCGGTGGGCGAGCCGCAGCGCCACTTCGACGCGCTGTGGGCCAATACCCAGTCCTGGGCCGAGACCGTGCGCGATAGCCTGGCCGCTGGCGATGACGAGCAGACCGCCATCGCTCGGCTCCAGATAGTGGCCGGCGCTGAGATCGGCGACGACGCCTCAGACGCGGCGCGCGCCGCCTACAGCTACGCCGCCGCCGTCCCGATGAGCTGGCAGGGGCTGGCGCGCTACTGGCGCAAGCGGCCCGATGCGGCCTGAGGCGAGGCGTGCGAGATCACGGTATAATGCGGCTCGTGGCGCGTGGCGCCGCACCGAATTCTATCCCTGATAGGAGCGATCTGTGACCACACCTGAGCGTAAAACATCGGCTGGCGGGATCATCGCCGCGCTGGTGGTAGTGGGTATCCTTGGCATCCTGGCCTTCATCTTGTTCAACCCGGCCCCGGCCCCCACCGCCGCCGCGCCGACGGCCGAGCCATTCGCCCCGGCGACCTCGGTGGCCGTGCCGACCGCTGCGGCCGCGCCGGTGAGCACCAAAAAGACCTACACGGCCGCGCCGCCAATGACCATCGACCCGGCCAAGAGCTACACTGCGACGATCACTACCCCGCGCGGCGATATCGTCGTCAAGCTGCGGCCGGACCTCGCGCCGCAGTCGGTGAATAACTTCGTCTTCCTCGCCCGCGAGGGCTTCTACGACGGGCTGACCTGGCACCGCGTCATCCAGGGCTTCATGGCCCAGGGCGGCGACCCGCTCGGCACCGGCGGCGGCGGGCCAGGCTACACCATCAAGGACGAGTTCACCCAGCAGGTCAAGTTCGATAAGCCGGGGGTCCTGGCGATGGCCCGGCCAAGCGTGCCAGACAGCGCCGGCTCGCAGTTCTTCATCACCACCGCCCCGGCCCCACACCTCGATGGTCAGTACACTATCTTCGGCGAAGTCACCAAAGGCCAGGAGATCGTCGATGGCATCCCGCTGCGCGACCCGGCCACCGCCCCGGCGCCGGGCGAGCAGATCACCAAGGTGGCTATCACCGAGGGGTAGATCGGAATAGCCCAGCCTGTCACGCTGATCGCTCTGGATGCGTCAGCGTGACAGATATCCCCCTCGCTCTGTCACGCCGAGCGCCACGGCTTCCGTCAGCTAGCGCACATTCCCCCTCGCTCTGTCACGCCGAGCGCGACAGATCCCATTTGCGGGACGAATTGCTCCTCGCCATGTCACGCTGAGCGCGACAGATCCTGTCAGACGCAACACACCCCCCGCGAAGCGTCTGTGCCGCGATAACGTGGCGTACGATCGGCGCGTCTGTGCCGCGATAACATCGTGGGACGAGTGCGGTTACGCCGACCGGCACAGATACCTCACGGCGTAGGGTGCCGAGCGGGAACGCAACCGCCGCGCCGCCGCTCGGTATGACACATGCGGCGCGAACGTGTATCCGCAGCACGACGCAGGGTTCGACAATTGTCAATTGTCAATCGCTCAATTGTCAATGCCCTACGCCGCCGCCAGCGCCTGCCCGAGCGCCGCCATCGCCTCGTCCACGTGGGCGTTGGTCAGGATCAGCGGCGGCACCAGCCGCAGCACATCGTCGCCTGCCGTGGCGATCAGCACCCCGTCGCGCTGCGCCGCCTCGCGCACCGCCCCGGCCGATCCGGCGATCCGGATGCCGCGCATCAGCCCGCGCCCGCGCAGCTCCAGCACCGTATCGGGGTGCTGCGCCGCCAGGTCCGCCAGCGACTCGCCCAGGTAGTCGCTCACCTCGCGCACATGCTCCAGAAACGCCGGCTCGCTGATCTTGGCGAACACCGTCTGCGCCACCCCGGTCACTAGCGGCCCGCCACCAAATGTCGTCCCGTGGTCGCCGACGTGGATCGTGTCGGCGATCGCCTGGCGCATCAGCACCGCCCCGATCGGCAGCCCGCCGCCAAGCGGTTTGGCCACCGTCATCATATCCGGCTTCGCCTCGCACGGGTGGGCCCACAGCGCGCCGGTGCGCCCCATACCGCACTGGATCTCGTCGTAGATCAGCAGCGCGCCCACCGCGTCGCAGCGCTCGCGCAGCGCCACCAGGAACGCCGTCGAGGCGCTGCGCAGGCCGCCCTCGCCCTGCACCGGCTCGATGATCACGGCGCAGACATCGTCGGTGATCGCCGCCGTCGCGCTGTCGATGTCGCCGTACTCGGCGAAGCGCACCCCCGGCATCACCGGCATAAACGGCGTGCGGTACTTCTCGCGCGCAGTCACCGCCACCGCGCCCATGGTCCGGCCGTGGAATGAGCCATCGAAGGCCACCACGGTATGCTTGTTTTCGCCATAGCGCTCGCCGGCGTAGCGCCTGGCAAACTTGATCGCCCCCTCGATAGCCTCGGCCCCGCTGTTGCTGAAAAAGGCCCGGTCCATGGCGCAGCAGCTCTCCACCAGCATCCTGGCCAGCGCCCCGGCGCTCTGGTTGTGGTACAGATTGGAGACGTGGATCAGCCCAGATGCGTGCTCGGCGATGGCGCGGGTCACGTCCGGGTCGGCGTAGCCGAGCGCGTTGACCGCGATCCCTGCCACCAGGTCGAGGTAGCGGCGGCCCTCGGTATCGTAGAGGTAGCAGCCCTCGCCGCGCGCGAAGACGAAATCTGGCTTGGCGTAGGTCTGCAGAATATACTGCTGGTCGTTGGCGATGGTCTCCTCGGCGACGGTCATGGCGCCCTCCTGCGTATAGAATAGCGCCATTATACACCGGCCCCCGCGCACTATCTGCCGAAACGGGCGCTCGCGCGTGCCGCTCCGGCGTGCCGCGCCCCATCGCCACCGTGCTCGGCGCGCCGCCGCTGGGTGCTGACGCACACCGCCGACTCGGCACCCGATCACCCGGTCGCCGGTGCTTCGCCGGGTCGCCGGGTATGGGCGAAGCAAGCGCACGCATGCATGGCGCTCCGCGAATCCATGCGCTTGCTTCGCCCCTACCGCATCCCCGCATCTCAGCGCGAAGTCGGTTGCCGCGCGGTGCGGCGCGTGGTATGATCGAACGCATGACCATCAGCGAATCACCTATCAGCGATCGCGAGCTTGAGATCCTGCGCCTGGCGGCCTCCGGGGCCACCAACCAGCAGATCGCGTCGCAGCTCAATATCAGCATCAATACCGTCAAAGTCCACATGCGCAAGATTTTTGGCAAGATCGGCGTTGAGTCGCGCACCGAGGCGACGATCTACGCCATCCGCCACGGCTACGTGCAGGTGGGTGATGCGCCGCGCCCCGCCGATGCCCCTGAGGCTCCGCCCGCATCTGCGCCCGCCGTAGTGCCCGCGAGCGCGGCTGGCGTCCCGGAAGCCGCGCTCGGCGAGCTGGCCGTGGGCGAGCTGGCCGCTCGCCAGCCGCCGACCGACACGATGCCATTGCATGCCCCGAGCGCCGCGCCACCCGCCGCGCCACTCATCGCGCCGCGCCGCCGTGGCCGGGCCATCGCCATCGTCGCCGCGCTCATCGCCGTGGCGCTCGGGGCGGCCGTCGCGCTGCAGCTCCTTCGCCCGGCGCTCTCCGCGCCAAATGTCACCGGCGGTATCGGCGAGGCGGCCCGCTGGCGCGAGCTCGGGGCCGCGCCGCAGAGCGCGCCGGATCTGGCGCTCGCCACCGACGACGGGCGGCTCTTCATCTTCGGCAGCGATGGGCGCGCCGACCGCTACGAGCCGGCGGGCGCGCGCTGGTCGCCGCTGCCGCCAAAGCCCACGCCGGTCAGCGGCGCGCTGGCGGCGACGGTCGGGCGGGTGATCTATCTCCCCGGCGGGGTGGACGCCGCCGGCAAGACGCTGGCGGCGGTGGAGACCTTCGACCCGCGCGCTCAGACCTGGCAGGCGGCTGCGGCGCTGCCGCAGCCGCGGCGCGACTATGCGCTGGCGGCTTTGGAGGGGCGGCTATATCTGTTCGGTGGGAGCGATGGAACCACTATCCAGCGCGATGTCTTCCGCTACGACCCGGAGACCCGCACATGGGCCGCGATCGACTCGCTGCCCCGCGCCAGAGCCCACGCGGCCGCCGCCGCGATCGACGGGCGGATCTATCTGGTCGGCGGCGAGGACGCGCGCGGCCTGCTCGCTACCGTCGAGCGCTTCGACCCGACAGGGCCGGAGGGCGGGCGCTGGGAGACGCTGCCGTCGCTGCCGCAGCCGGTGGCCCGCCCGGCGGCGCTGGCTGCGGTGACCACGCTGCTGGTGCTGGACCCAGCGACGCGGCGGGTGGCGCAGTACACCCCTGGCGGTGATGCGTGGAGCGCGGCCGACGCGCCGGCGGGCATCGCCTTCTCCGAGCACGCCGCGCTGCTCGGCACCAGCGTCGTCACGATTGAGTCTGGGCGCGTCGCCGAGTATCGCGCGATCTATAATACATTCCTGCCTGGCACGAGCTCCGGCAATTGAGCATATGACTTTTCTGTACGCTGGGCGTCTTGGTCTGAGGAGCGAAACTGTGGCGCTGCGCGAGATGGACATGGCAACGCTCACCGATGAGGCGCTGGCGAAATCGTGCCGCGCGGCGTCGGGCGGCGACACGCGCCCGTTCGAGACTCTGGTGGCGCGCTATAAGGGGCGAGTCTTCGCCACGGCCTACCGCATCATGGGCAACAGCCACGATGCAGAAGAGCAGGCGCAGGAGGCGTTCTTGCGCATCTACCGCGGGCTGCGCACGCTCGAAGACCCGACCGTGCTGACCGGGTGGATCTATCGCATCACCACCAACGTCTGCCTCGACGCGCTCGCGGCGCGCAAACATCGGCCAGCGACCGTCTCGATCTCGCCGGTGGAGGGTGAGCAGGATCTGCAAATCCCCGAGACCCGCCGGCCAACGCCCGAGGAGGCCGCACTCAGGTCGGAGATGCGCGGCTGCATCGAGCGGACGCTGTCTGGCCTCGACGATAGCGACCGGGTTATGATCGTGCTGCGCGATATCGAGGGACTTGCGTACCAGGATATCGCGGCGGCGCTCAAACTCGGGCTCAGCGCCGCAAAGATGCGGATCCACCGCGCCCGCCACTCGTTCCAGCAGCTCATCCAACACGTCTGCCCAGATGTCTGGGATCGCAGCGCGCCTCAGGTGCCAGGAGAATAGATCGATGCGCAACGACGATATCATTACGATCGTGACAAATATTGCCGACGGCGAGCTCGGCGGCGAGGAGTGGGAGGGCTGGCTGATCGACCATCCCGAGGCCGCGCTCGACGTCGAGACCATGCGGCGCGTCCGCGCGATCGTCGGCACACTGCGGGCTCAGGAGAGCGCGCTGCCGCCCGATTTCGAGCGCCGCCTGCTCGCCGCTGTGGCCGCCGACACAACCCTGCTGAACCTGATCGACCTTGGCCTCTCGGGAATTGGGCGCGCGCTGCTCGAGCTGCTCGCCGCGCTCTTCTCGTTCGCGCCTGCCACACAGAACCAGCAGGTCGCCTAGCCTTCGTCGCCGTGTTGTGACGGCTCGCTGAATAACTATATTAGTTTCCTGGTTCGAACATACATGAGGAAGCAATGGGCCTTCAGACTGTGATCGACTCGCTGACGAAGATCGTCACCGACATCCTCAACTTCATCCCAAACCTCGTCAATGGCCTGATCATCCTGATCGTCGGCGTGCTGATCGCGCGGCTCATCCGCTGGATCGCCAAGACGATCCTGTCGCGCGTCGGCTTCGACCCGCGGATCGAGCGCACTGGCGTGACCGGCTCGATCCGCGGCCTCGGCGTCACCACTCCAGCATCGGAGATCATCGCACAGACGCTGTTCATCCTGCTGCTGCTGTCGTTTCTGATCACCGCCACCCAGCTAATGGGGCTTGGGGCGGTGGCGCGGGTGCTGGAGCAGGTGCTGACCTTCTTGCCGAACTTGATTGCTGCGCTGATCGTGTTCCTGCTCGGCGGCGTGGTCTCACAGTTCATGGGCAACCTCGTGACGACGATGGCCACCGGCGGCGGGCTGAGCTACGCCGCGCGCCTCGGCCGGCTGATCCAGTACATTATCAGCGTGTTCGTGGTGATCATCGCGCTCGGCGTGCTCGGCCTGGACACCGCGCTGCTGGTCACGGCGGTCACGATCCTGATCGGCGCATTTGGCCTGGCGCTCGGCCTCGGGCTCGGCCTCGGCGCTCGCGGCCTCATTTTCCAAATGCTCTCCGGCTACTACGTCAGGCAGCGCTTCCCCACTGATACTCCGGTCACCATCGGCGATGTCAGCGGCGTGGTCCGCACCACCGGCAGCATCAATACCGTGCTCGCCACCGACGATGGCGAGGTGGTAGTGCCGAACGGCACCCTGCTCGACCAGATCGTCCGCTCGCCGGCCCCGCCAGCGGTGTCAGCGGTACCCATCCCGCCAGCGCCGCTGCGCTGATCGGCCGCGGGTGCTCGTGACGCTGTGCCAGCACAGACGCTTCGCGGGGCGATTCATCCCGCAGACGGAACCAGGGGCGTTTAGCGTGACAGGCGCGGTGCCGCCCCATCGGCGCTCGTGTCGGCACGGGGCAGAGGCGCCGCCCATGTCATACCGAGCGGCGGCACGGCGCAGAGGCTTGGCCCATGTCATACCGAGCGGCGGCACGGCGGTTGCCTTCCCGCGTGAGATGCCGCGCCGCGAGGTATCTGTGCTGGTGCCACGCCGATCGCGCGCGCACTCCCCACCGGCTCATCGCGGCACAGACGCTTCGCGGGGCGATTCATCCCGCAGACGGAACCAGGGGCGTTTAGCGTGACAGGCGCGGTGCCGCCCCGCTCGGCGCTCTGTCGGCGCGGCGGCGATGGAATCGCTGCGAAGATCTGACAGGTCTGCACAGGTGCGGCGTTCATCGATGGGCGCGAATGATCTGTCAGGTCTCCAGCACGATCATCGCCGGCGCACTCACAGCTTGTCGACGTAGTCTTTGGCCTCTTTGAGACCCATCCCCGTCTGCTGGCGGATGAGCTTGATGGCTTCGATCGTATGCCCCTTGCCGAGCAGCGCGAGCAGCGCTGGCTGAAGCGCGTCCAGCTGCGCCGAGGTCGCGGCTGCGGCGTTCGATCGACCTGCCGGCGGCTGCGTGGTAGCTCCGGCCGCGAGCGATTCGACGTAGTCCTTGGCCTCTTTCAGCCCGAGGCCGGTACGCTGGCGGACGATCTTGATCGCCTCGATTTTCTGGCCTCTGTCGAGCAGCGCACGCACCTCGGGGAGCGCCGCCGCCAGATCTGGCGCTGTCGGCGGCGCCGACGATGGAGGCGGCGATTGCTGGCTGCGCAGCGGTAGTGGGTCGACGCGCACCACGCCGCCGACGCCGCGCCGCAGCAGCACGATGGCGATGACGGCCAGGACGATCGCCGCGCCGATCAGCGGCAGCGGCTGCGCGAGTAGATCGGCCATACCTCTCTCCTTCAGTGTGGCACGTAACGTAGTGCTGATTCTAGCACACTCCTGCCCCAGCCATGCGCCGCGCGACGGTGAGCGCCGACCCGCAGGTGCTTTTCGCGCCCATCGAGTACAATTCCACCGTACGCCAGTCCGACGCACGCTACCTTGTGAGGGAGAACGATGCTGCTTTCCGCCATGCACTGGGCACAGGTCGAGTCCTACTTGCAGACCGATGACCGGATCATTCTGCCGCTCGGCTCGACCGAGCAGCACGCCTACCTTAGCCTCGCCACCGATACGATCCTGGCGGGCAAGATCGCCGAGGACGTTGCCGCCCCGCTCGGCGTACTCGTCGTCCCGACGCTACCGTACGGCATCACGCCGTACGGTAGCGCCTACCCTGGCACGATCTCGCTGCGCGCCGCCAGCTATATCGCTGTCGTCCGCGATATTCTGGACGAACTATACACCACCGGGTTCCGCCGTGTGCTGGTGGTTAACGGCCACGGCGGCAACAGCCCGGCCCGCGTCGCCCTCGACGAGTGGATCTGCGAGCGGCATGGCGCGCGCGGCCGCTGGCACGACTGGTGGAGCGCGCCGCAGACCATGGTGGCGGTACAGCAGATCGACGCCATTGCATCCCACGCCTCATGGATGGAGAGCTTTCCCTGGACAAGGCTGCCTGATGTGCCGCAGCCGGACGCGCAGAAGCCGCTAGTGGATACCGTCCGGCTGCGGCAGTTCGGCCCCTCCGAGCTGCGCGCGGCGCTCGGCGATGGCAGCTACGGCGGCCGTTATCAGCGCGCAGACGACGAGATGCTGCAGATCTGGCAGGTGGCCGTGGCTGAGACCACTGCGGCGCTTCAGTCGATCGGCGCTGACTGATCTGCATGATGCGGCGGCGCGGCGCAGCCGCTTCGCCCATGTCGTACCGAGCGGCGGCACGGCGGTTGGCTTCCCGCGTGAGATGCCGCGCCGCGAGGTATCTGTGCTGGTGCCACGCCGATCGCGCGCGGGTGCTCGTGACGCTGTGCCAGGACAGACGCGCCGCCCATGTCATACCGAGCGGCGGCACGGCGGTTGGCTTCCCGCGTGAGATGCCGCGCCGCGAGGTATCTGTGCTGGTGTCACGCCGATCGCGCGCACTCCCCACCGGCTCATCGCGGCGCAGACGCTTCGCGGTGCGATCCATTCAGCAGACACATGGATGGCGCTCAGCGTGACACAGGCGGGGGACGCCTCATCGACTGGCAGACACATCGGATGGCGCTCAACGTGACATGCGATGATCGTCGCGCGGCGAATGTGCGCGTGAAACATCGCGAGTGTCTCACTCGATGGCTTTGAGCGGCACGTCCGCGCCGGTGATGGCGGCGAGTTGCTGCCCGGCCTCGGTGCATTCCTGAAACCCGAGCGACCTGCCAGAGAGCGGTAGAACGCGGCCGCTCTTCAGCCGTAGCCGCAGCTGAAAGCCATCCGCCAATCGGCTGGTGTACCGCTGCATCTCGATCGAGTCGAACGAATCGAAGGAATACGCCTCGGCGTGCGTGTCGAGCTTGGTCCCCGCCACGCCGCCGCGTCGATAGTGGATCACCCGCCGCGCGCCGTCGAAAGTACACGCGATCTCGCGTCTGCCCCACGCAAGTACGGCCGCGAAGATCGGAACTGCAACGAATAGAAACCTATTAACCGTTGTAAGTGCGCTGTACCAGAGCACGGCGCAGAGTACAAAGACGACGCTGGCACCCAGCGCGAATTCTTCAAACGTCGGTGGCGGGACGATCAGCTCTAGCTTGGTGGACGACTCAGCTTCGATCCTCATCCTCCGCCTCCTTCTCGCTCAAACGCATGGGCGACCTGGAGCAGCCCCCAGTCGTCGCGGTAGCGCCCGACGATCTGTAGTCCGATCGGCAGACCATCTGACGTCGCGCCGCACGGCACCGAGATCGCCGGCAGCCCGCAGGCCGAGATCCACGAGCAGGAGCGCATCCAGTCGATGTAGCTGCCCATCGGCGTCCCGGCGATCTCGGTCGGATACTCGCACGCTACCGCGAACGGCGGTACCTGCACCGTCGGCAACACCAAGCAGTCGTAGTCGGCAAAGAACGCGCGCAGTTTGTGATATAGCGTCGTCCGCTGCCGCTCGGCCTCGGCGATGTCCGCCCCGCTCAGCCGCCCGCCGGCCTCAATGTTGCCGACGATCGTCGCCTTGAGCTTGTCGCGATGGAGCCTGAGCGTCTCGGCCATGCCGGCGTGGAAGCTCCACGCCCGCAGCGTGGCGAAGACGAAGTCGGCCTCGGCCATATCCGGCGTGGCGTCGCTCACCGCACATCCCATCGCCTCGAACCTGGCGCGCGCCGCGTGGTAGACCGCCAGCACCGCCGGGTCGTACGGCAGCCCCAGACCATCGGTCCAGGCCACCCGCAGCCCGCGCAGATCGCGATCCAGCGGCGCGGCGAACGACGATCCGGGCTGAGGCAGTGCGATCGGGTCGCTGTCGTCTGGCCCGGCGATCGCGCTGAGCAGCAGCGCCACATCGCCCACCGTCC
>JAYUUK010000282.1:0-11938 GCA_043754595.1 Roseiflexaceae bacterium
CCCTGGCCGGTCATCATCGCCTCGAACAGCTGCCGCAGCTGCTCGGGGGTCATGTTCTGGAGTTGCTCCATGAGCTGCTCCATGAACTGCTCGTACTCCTCGTCGGTCAGGCCGCTCCCCGGCATCTGTGGCATCTGCGGCGTCTCAAGCCCAAAAAAGTTGGGGAACAGCTCGTCGAAGACCGGCTGATCGGGGTACTCCTTGACCAACGTGGCCCGCAGCGCCGCCCTGAAGAAGTCCTTATCGCCGACGCCGGCCGCCTCAGCGGCGCGCATCGCGTCGATGCTCTCGGCGATCGAGATCCGCACCCCGCGCGCCCGCAGCGCCGTGATAAAATCGATCACGCGTTTTTCCATACGGATTCTCCGTCAGTTATTGCGCCCGCGCGTCCAGTCGTCTTCGCCGCCGCGCCGCCCGCGCCGCCCATCGTCGCCCGCACCGCCATCGCGCCCCTCGCGCTCGGCTTTGCCGCGGGTCTCATCGCGGATCAGCTGCCGCTTGGCTTTCTGGATGTCGCCCTCGTACTTCAGCAGCACGTTCAGCGTGGTGTCCAGGATGCCCTTATCAATATGCTTGGCGTTGAGCTCGAGCAGCGCCCGCGCCCAGTCGATCGTCTCCGACACGCTCGGGTTCTTCTTCAGGTCCATCTCGCGCAGCCGCTGCACCATCTCAACGGCCTGCTGCGCCAGCTTCGGCGGCAGACCTGGCACCTTCAGCTTCACTACCTCAAGCTCGCTCTCGACGCTCGGGTAGCCGACGTGGAGGAACAGACAGCGGCGCTTGAGCGCCTCAGACAGCTCGCGGGTGTTGTTGGATGTCAGCAGCACCATCGGCTGATGCTTGGCCTTGATCGTGCCGATCTCCGGCACCGAGATCTGGAAGTCGCTCAGCACTTCGAGCAAAAACGCCTCGAACTCGGCATCGGCGCGGTCGATCTCGTCGATCAGCAGCAGCACCGGCTGCTCGCTCATGATCGCCTTGAGCAGCGGCCGCTGCAGCATGAAGCGCTGCGAGAAGAAAACGTCCTCCTCGGCGGCTAGCCGGTCGGCGGCCTCGGCCAGCGTGCTCGTGCCGGCCATCAGGTCGTTGAGCTTATCGCGCATGAGCTGTGTGTAGAGCAGCTGTTTGGCGTACTCCCACTCGTAGAGCGCCTTGGTCTCGTCCAGCCCCTCGTAGCACTGCAGCCGGATCAGCTCGCGCCCGCCCGCCGCCGCCCAGACTTTGGCGAGCTCGGTCTTGCCAACGCCGGCCGGACCCTCGGCCAGCACCGGCTTGCCGAGCTGTTGCGCCAGAAACACGACGGTGGCGATCTCATCGGTGGCGACGTACTGCTGCTGCGCCAGCGCCGCGCGGATGTCTTTGATGCTCTTCATGGGGTTCCCTTTCAAGAGACTTCAGCCAGCCCGTAGATTATATGCTCAAGCCGCAGATCGCCATCGAGGTCGATGACGACCGCGTGCAGTCGTATGCCATCGCTGCCGCCATTGACGCTCCAGGTCGGCCCGATCCGCTCAGCGAAGCGGCCGCTGAGCGCCGGCGACTCGTGGATATGGCCGTGGAGCGTCAGCGGCGGGGCGTGGCGCTCGATAAATGCCCGCAGCGCCCGGCTGCCCACGTGCCGCCCGCGCGGCATCGTGTCCAGCGCCGTCCCGTGCGGCGGCGTGTGGCAGACATAGACCGTGCGCCTCGGGTCGCTCTGCCGCGCCAGATCGGCGAGCTCATCGGCGATCGATGGACGCGCCGCGAGCTCATCGGCGCTCACCGGCCGCGCCGCCCCGCCATCGCTGACGTAGGCCATCGCGAAGCTGTGCGGCGGCATCGCCAGCTCGTCGCGGCGCTCATAGTCCTTGATGCTGAACGGCGTGACCGGCACATACGCCAGACCGGCGAGCCAGCGATCGTCGGTCGGATCGCCCAGACGAACCACCCGACGGTGCAGCGCGATCGCCAGCCCATCGCGCTCGATCGCGGCGAGATCGGCGACGGCGGCGGCCCAGTCGTCGTTCCCGGCCAGCAGGTAGATCATCGTCGATGGGTTGGCGCTACGGAAGCTGCGGAGCAGCGGGGCGAGCTGCTCGTGGATGAATGCCCGCTGTGTGGCGATGGCGCTGGCGACGTGCGCCGTGTGCGGCAGCAGGTCACCGGACACCACCACCGCGCCCCCGCCGCGCTCGGCTGCGAGCTCCAGCAGGGCACGATACGCTGCCACATCGCCGTGGAGGTCCGAGCTGACGATCAGCCGCATGCTATTCCCAAATACACTTCGTGACGCAGCAAGTATAGCACGGTGCGCCGTTTTTTGGGGGTCGGTAACCTCGGCCGCCAGAAAATATGCTACCATGCGGCTATGTCACCACACCCGGCGCGCCAACGTCTCTACGCATGCATCCGCCAGCCAGATGCACAGATCGATCTGGCCGAGGCGGCGCTGCTGATCGCGCTCGAAGACCAGGGCGGGCCAGAGCCGGCTGATACATTAGGCGACCTGGAGCGCTTCGCCCGCGCCGCCGCGCCTTCCATCCATGGGCTCGAAGACCCGCACGCGATCGTCGCGGCGCTCAACGGGTTTTTGTTTGGCGAGTTGGGGTTTCGCGGCAACACCTGGCGCTACAAAGACCCGGCCAACAGCTACCTCGATCGGGTGGTGGCGACGCGCACCGGGCTGCCGATCACGCTCTCGCTGGTCTACCTCGAAGTCGGCTGGCGGCTGGGTCTGCCGCTCGCCGGCCTGGCGCTGCCCGGCCACTTTCTGGTGCAGTACCTCGGCGCAGATGAGCTGATCGCCATCGACCCGTACAATCGCGGCAGGCTGTGGAACGACGAGGAGCGGCGGATCCAGGTCGCCTCGTACTACGGCAGCGCGTCCGACTCGCTGATGGCGCAGGTCTGCGTCCCGCCGAGCCGCAGGGCGATCCTGGTGCGGCTGCTGCGCAATCTGCGCGGCGTCTACACCGAGCAGCGCGCCATCGAGCACGCGCTAGCCGCCGCCGAGCGGATCTGCGCCCTCGACCCAACCGCATGGGACGATCTGCGCGAGCGCGGCGTGCTGCGCGCCTACGCCGGCCAACACCTCGCCGCGCTCGAAGACTTGGAGCGCTACGCCAAGCACACCGAGCATATCCCAAACTTCGGTGCGCTCAAGCTGCTCGCCGCCCGCCTGATCGAAGAGGCCGCCGCTCACAATTAGAAAGTAGGCTCCCATGCTGCTCGCCGGCGACATCGGCGGGACGAAGACCGTCCTCGCGCTCTTCGACCAGAACCGCGGCCCGCGCGACCCGATCGTCCAGCGCGCCTTCCCGAGCGCCAAGTACGGCCGGCTGGAGGCAGTCGTCCACGAGTTCCTGGCCGCCAACCCGTACCCGGTAGATAGCGGCTGCTTCGGCGTGGCCGGGCCGGTGGTCGCCGGGCGCTCGCAGATCACCAACCTGCCGTGGGTGATGGACGAGGCCGGCATCGCCACGGACTGCGGCATGCGGCGCGTCACGCTGCTCAACGATCTCCAGTCGATCGCCTACGCCGTCCCGATCCTGGAGGGCGAGGAGATCGCCACGCTCAGCGCCGGGACGCCGGTGGAGCGCGGCAACATCGGCGTGATCGCGCCTGGCACCGGCCTTGGCGAGGCGTTCTTGACCTGGGAGGGCGGGCGCTACCAGGCCCATGCCACCGAGGGCGGCCACGCCTCGTTCGCGCCGATCAACATGCAGCAGATCGGGCTGCTGACCTACCTCCACGACCGGATGGGCCACGGCCACGTCAGCAACGAGCGGGTCTGCTCTGGCGGGCTCGGCGTGCCAAACCTCTACGACTACCTGCGCGCCACGGGCTACGCCGACGAGCCGCGGTGGCTGGCCGAGAAGCTCGCCGCCACCATCGACGCGACGCCGGTGATCTTCGACGCCGCCGCAGACGCCGCCAACCCATCGCCGCTGTGCGTCGCCGTCGTCGAGCTGTTCGCCGATATCCTGGCGGCCGAGAGCGGCAACCTCGCGCTCAAGACCATGGCCACTGCTGGGGTATTCATCGGCGGCGGCATCCCGCCGCGCATCCTGGAGACGCTGCGGCAGCCGCGCTTCCTGGAGGCCTTCACCCACAAGGGGCGCTTCAAGGGGCTGCTGAGCCAGATGCCGCTACACGTGATCCTCAACCCGAACGCCGCTCTGCTCGGCGCCGCCGCCTACGGTCTGGCGATGTCTCAGGACGCGGCGATGTAGTAGAGGCGACGCGCGCAGTGTGACGCCGGGGCGACGTAGTAAGGGCGACGCGCGCCGGATGGATTGCCTGCGGGCATGCCCTGTGCGCTTGCTTCGCACATACGGGCGTGGCGGTGCGGGGCGATGGCGCACGGGCGCGCGCAGGCGAGCGGCGCGGGGCGACGCGGGCGTGGGCGACGCGGGCAACGCCGCCCGGCTCCCTTCCCCCCCGGCGTGGGGGAAGGGCTGGGGATGGGAGGCGCGGGCCGCCGCCGCTACGAGACCTGCCGCTGTGCCGCCAGCTCGCGCCGCACGATATTCACCACCATGTCGTCCAAACGCTCGACGGTGAAGCTAGCTGGGTCGACGTTCATCTGCGTCGTGTCGCCCGGCGCGCCGCCGCTCTCGCCCGGCTGGTAGGTCAGGAAGATGAAGCTGCCGAGCGTCTGCTGCGCCAGCTGCCTGAAGACATACTCCGCCCGGTCGTCGCTGTTGCTCGCCGCGATCGGGAAGATCTTGACGCCCTTGGCCGCCGCCACCCGCGCCTCCTGCACATAGTCGTAGTCGCCCTGGTAGTCCATGTGCGGCGGCGCGTCGGCCACCAGCACCACCAGCCGCAGCGCGTCGTCGGCCCAGTTCACGCCCTGCACCGCCTGGTGCAGCCCCTCGTTGAGCGACTCGGGGTTATCGCCGCCGCCGTCAGCCCGCACCTCAAGCAGCCGCCGCTGGAACGCCGCCACGTCGGGCGTGAAGTCGGTCACCTGCGTGACATACTCGTCGCCCCGATCGCGGTAGTTCACCAGCGCGAAGCGCAGCTCGGGCCGCTGATCAAGGGCGGAGATTCGGTCGGCGATGCTGACGATCGTCTGCTGGATGCGCCCGATCTCGTCGGACATGCTGCCGGTCGCGTCCAGCAGAAACAGCACGTCGAGCCGCTGCCGCCCGCGCTGCTGCCCAATATCCAGCCCGATCGGCGCTGGGTAGATCTCGCCGCGTCGCACGTCGCTCTCGCTGCGCGCCGCGTCCTTCTCCACCACCACCCGCAGCCGCGCGCCCTGCTCGCTCGCGCCGAGCGCCCGTGGAAACAGGATCGTCCGGCCGCCGGCGCTCGTCCGCCCGACGAACAGCTGGCGCTGGCCATCGAACACCGTGACCCGCGCGTCCATCACCGGCAGCTGTGCGCTGTCCACTACCGTCAGGATCAGCCGGTCGGACACATCGAGGAATCTGACGCCTGAGCTATTGCCATCGACGCGCTGCCCGAAGCCGGACATGTAGGCGCTATAGGCATCAAAGTTCGCGTTGTCGTCGATCTCGCCGGCCCGCAGCGGCGTGCCCTGCTGCTGCTGCTGCGGCATGATCTCTCTGGCCGGGGCGGGCGTTGGCGCAGCGGGGTTGTACAGCGCTGGCGTCGGCGCGCTCGCACTCGATGCATCGCCTGATGGGACCTCAGGCGCTGGGGCCTCAGGTGCTGGCGCCGCCGTCGCTGCGGGCGCGGATGTCGGCGCTACGGCGATGGCCGTCGGGTAGCCCTGCCCCGATGCCTGCGGCGTGGCGTAGCGGGCGGCGGTGGGCGAGGGGGTGGTGCCGCCGCAGGCGCTCAGCATTAGGGCGAGCGTAAGCAGCAGCGGCGGGCCGATGGTCCACTTCGGGTCTCGCATGGGGGTGCCTCCTGTTGGGGAATCGTCGCCGGCGCGCAGCCGGTTACGTCTCAGACGGAGCGCCCTGCCAAAACGTTCCCACCCCGCCCTGCCCGGCTGTCCGGCTGCCCGCTCATCCTGTCACTCCTGTTCATCCTGTCTGTCACGCCCGGCTGCCCAGCTCCTTTCCCCGGCGTGGGAGAAGGGCGGGGGATGAGGGGCGCTTGTCGTCACGTCCGGCTACCAGCTGCATGGGGCACACAAAAGCGGCCACCGTCTCCGGTGGCCGCACGCGTCATCGCCTGTGAGAAGTGCTACTCGGCCGCCGCCGGCGGGCGGGCCACCGGCGGGCGCGCCGGCGGCTCGGTGCCGCCCTGCAGCAGCGCGATCGACTCCGTCGCGCGCCAGCATGCCACGAAATGCCCGCCGCCGTAGTCGGTGAACGGCGGCACATCGGTCTTGCACTTGTCGATGGCGATCGGGCAGCGGGTATGAAAATGGCACCCCGATGGCGGGTTCAGCGGGCTCGGCACATCGCCCTGCAGGATGATCCGCTTGCGGTGCTTCTCAACCTGCGGGTCAGGGATGGGCACCGCCGAGAGCAGCGCCTGCGTGTAGGGGTGCATCGGCGTGGTGTAGAGCGTCTTGCCGGGCGAGAGCTCGACCACCTTGCCCAGGTACATCACCGCCACCCGGTCTGAGATATGCTTGACCACCGAGAGCCCGTGGGCGATGAAGAGGTACGTCAGCCCCAGCCGGTCCTGTAGATCCTCGAGCAGGTTGATCACCTGCGCCTGGATCGAGACATCCAGCGCCGAGACCGGCTCGTCGCAGACCACGAACTCCGGCTCGACCGCCAGCGCCCGCGCGATGCCGATCCGCTGCCGCTGCCCGCCCGAGAACTCGTGTGGGTAGCGGTTGATGAAGTACGGGTTGAGCCCCACCAGCGAGAGCAGCTCCTGCACCCGCTCGCGGATCGCGGCCTTGCCCTGCCGCAGCCCGTGGACCCCAATTGGCTCGCCAATGATATCGCCGACGGTCATCCGCGGGTTGAGCGAGGCGTACGGGTCCTGGAAGATCATCTGCACCTTGCGCCGCATCTTGCGCATATCCTCGCCGCCCAGCTTGGTCAGGTCGGTGCCGTCGAACACCACCTCGCCGCCGGTTGGCTTGTAGAGCTGGAGGATGGCGCGGCCCGTCGTGCTCTTGCCGCAGCCGCTCTCGCCCACCAGCCCGAGCGTCTCGCCGCGCTTGATGCTGAACGTCACGCCGTCCACCGCCTTAATCGCCCCGGTCTGTCGCTGGATGATGACGCCGGAGGTCACCGGGAAGTGCATCTTGAGGTCACGAATGTCGACGAGATTTTCGCTGCTTGTCATGGGTGCCTCGTATATGCTTCGATACTGCGTGGGCCAGCCGCGCCGCGGCCCACGCAGTATCATCGATCTCGGCGCGCGCGGCCGATACCTGGTCAGACCCCGGAGGTCACCGGGATGGGCGTGTCGAGCGTGACTTCGAGCAGGCACGCGGCGTTGTGATCTGGCCCGACGTTACGCAGCGGCGGGACCTGCGCGTTGCAAACCCCCTCGACGTAGTAATCGCAGCGCGGGCTGAACGGGCAGATCTCCGGCAGCCCGATCAGATCCGGCGGAAGCCCCCGGATCGGCGTAAGCTTGCGCCCGTCCCGCTCGTCGAGCCGCGGGATGGAGCGCAGCAGCCCGATGGTGTACGGCATGCGCGGGTTGCGGAACAGCTCGTCGGTCTTGCCCTCCTCAACCACCCGCCCGGCGTACATCACCATCACGCGGTCGGCCATGCCAGCCACCACCCCGAGGTCGTGGGTGATGACGATCACGGCGGTGCCGAGCTCCTCCTGCAGCCGCGCGATCAGCTCCAGGATCTGCGCTTGGATCGTCACGTCGAGCGCGGTGGTCGGCTCGTCGGCGATCAGCAGCTCGGGGTTGCACGAGAGCGCCATCGCGATCATCACCCGCTGTCGCATCCCGCCGGAGAACTGGTGCGGGTAGTCATCGATCCGCCTGCTGGCGCTCGGGATGCCCACCATATCGAGCAGCTCGCCGGCCCGATTGCGCGACTCCTTCTTGTTGAGCTTCATGTGCAGCTCGAGCGACTCAGTCAGCTGCCGCGCGATCGTCAGCACCGGGTTGAGCGAGGTCATCGGGTCCTGGAAGATCATGGCGATCCGGTTGCCGCGGATATGCCGCATCTCCTCCTCAGACATCGTCAGCAGGTCGGTCCCATCGAAGATAATCTGACCGCCGGCGATCCGCCCTGGCGGGTTGGGGATCAGCCGCATCACCGAGAGCGATGTGACGCTCTTGCCCGAACCGCTCTCGCCGACGATGCCGAGAGTCTCACCGCGGTTGACGTAAAACGAGACATTGTTGACCGCTTTGACGACACCATCCTGGGTTTTGAACTGGGTCTCCAGGTTCTTGACGACGAGCAGTGGTTCTGCCATACTCTCCCTCTCTATACCTCATTGGCGAAGTGGCAGGCCGAGAAATGACCGGGAGCCTTCTCTTCCAGCGCTGGCTCCTCGGTCCGGCAGATATCCTTCGCCATCCAACAACGTGGGTGGAAGCGGCACCCGCTCGGCGGGTTGATCGGGCTCGGGACATCGCCCTGCAAGATGATCCGCTCTTTGCGCAGCAGCGGGTTGGGCGTTGGGATGGCCGAGATCAGCGCCTTGGTATAGGGGTGGCGCGGCCTGGCGAACAGCGAGCGCCGCTCGGACAGCTCGACCATCTTGCCCAAATACATCACGCCCACCCGATCTGAGATATGCTCCACCACCGCGAGGTTATGGGCGATGAACAGGAATGTCAGGCCGTATTCGCGCTGCAGCTGCCTGAGCAGATTGAGCACCTGGCTCTGGATCGAGACATCCAGCGCCGAGACCGGCTCGTCGCAGACGATCAGCTTGGGCTCCATCACCAGCGCTCGCGCGATGCCCACCCGCTGCCGCTGCCCGCCGGAGAACTCGTGCGGGAAGCGTGCGGCGTGGCTGGGATGCAGCCCAACTTTGCTCAGCACCTCGCGCACCCGATCGCCGCGCTCGCTGGCGTTGCCGATGCCGTGGATCTCAAGCCCCTCGCCGATGCTCTGCCCGACGGTGACCCGCGGGTCGAGCGAGGCGTACGGGTCCTGAAACACGATCTGCATATCGCGCCGCAGCTGCTTGAGCTTGCCGCTCGAGGCCCGCAGCACGTCTTGGCCGTCGAACATCACCTCGCCGGACGTTGCCTTCTCCAGCCGCAAGATCGTCCGCCCGGTGGTGGTCTTGCCGCAGCCGCTCTCCCCCACCAGCCCGAGCGTCTCGCCGCGGCGCACCCCGAAGCTCACGCCGTCCACCGCGCGCACCTGCCCGACCGTGCGCCGCAGGATGCCACCCTTCACCGGAAAATGTTTGACCAGATGGTCGACTTCCAGCAACATCGGGCTGGAAGGTGACGTCTGGACGCTGCTTCCTATGGTCATTGTGCCACCGCCTCCGATTCGTGGAGCCAGCAGCGCACCTGACGCCCGCCGGCGAGCGTCAGTAGTGGCGGCTCCATCTCACACTTGTCAAAACGATGCGGGCAGCGGTCAGCGAAGCGGCAGCCCTGCGGCGGGTTGATCAGGCTCGGCACCGTCCCCGGGATCGTCGCCAGCTCCTCCTCGATCTGCCCGAGCACCGGGATAGACGCCAGCAGCCCCTGGGTGTACGGGTGCTTTGGCTCGGCGAAGGTCTCGTCGACCGAGGCGTACTCCACGATCTGGCCGGCGTACATCACCGCTACCACATCGGCCATCTCGGCCACCACGCCCATATCGTGGGTGATCAGGATGATAGCAGTGTTGACCTTGCCGCGCAGATCGCGCATCAGATCGAGGATCTGCGCCTGGATCGTCACGTCGAGCGCGGTGGTCGGCTCGTCGGCGATCAACAGCTCGGGGTTGCACGCCAGCGCCATCGCGATCATCACCCGCTGGCACTGCCCGCCGGAGAGCTCGTGCGGGTACTGGTTATAGCGTCGCTCTGGGTCGGGCAGCCCGACGAGCGTGAACAGCTCGATCGTGCGCCGGTGGCTCTCTTTACCCGTCATGCCCTGGTGCAGCTGAAGCGCCTCGACGATCTGGTCGCCGACGCGGAACACCGGGTTGAGGCTGGTCGTCGGCTGCTGGAAGATCATCGAGATCCGGTTGCCGCGGATGCTGCGCATCTCCTCCTCAGGCATGTGCAGCAGGTCGATGCCATCGAAGGTCACCGATCCCTCGACGATCTCGCCGGGGTAGCTGATCAGCCGCATGATCGAGAGCGATGTGACGCTCTTGCCAGAGCCGCTCTCGCCGACGATCCCAAGCGTCTCGCCGCGCCGCAGCTGCAGGTCGACTCCATCGACCGCCTGCACCGCGCCGTACTCGGTGAAGAAGTAGGTCTTGAGCCCGCGCACCGTCAGCAGCGGCGGCTCGCTCGCCGCCGCTGGCACCTGGCGTGGGGCCTGAACGGGTACTGTCACGGATCAATCCTTTTGCGGCGCACCAGCGGTGCCGCGCTGTCTGGAGCTATTTCGCCGGTTTTGGCCGCTTGCCGCCGATGAGCGCCCGCGGGTCGAGCGCATCGCGCAGACCATCGCCGATGAAGTTGACCGCGAGGGCGCAGATCACCAGCGGGATGCCCGAGACCAGCGGCATCCACGGGTAGTTGAGCATGTTCGTCTGCGCATCGGCGAGCATATTGCCCCACGTTGGCGTCGGATCCTGCACGCCAAAGCCAAGCAGCGAGAGCACCGACTCGAGGATCAAGATTCCGTTGATGCCGAGCGTGTAGTCAACGATCAGCGGCGGCAGCGAGTTGGGCAGGATGTGCCGCAGCACGATCCGCCAGTCCGAGCCGCCCAGCGCCCGCGAACTCTCGATGTACGGCTGCTCGCGCACCGAGAAGACCATGCCGCGCATCAGCCGCGCCGTCCCGGTCCAGGTCAAAATCGAGAGCGCGATAATGATCAGCGAGAGCCTGGCCTGCTCTTTCTCCGGCACGCCGGTGACGAACCCGACCAGGCCGTTGAACCAGCCGGGGATGGGCAGCAGACCAGGGTTCTGCAGCAGCACCGAGTTGAGGATCAGCAGGATCGACAGCACCGGGAAGGTGGAGATAAACTCGAGAAAGCGCGTGATGATCGTATCGACCCAGCCGAGATAGTAGCCGGCGAGCAGCCCGAGCGCGACGCCGATCACCTCGGAGAACGTCGCCACCAGCAGTGCCAGCATCAGCGAGACCCGCGCGGCGTACAGCACGCGGGTGAACAGGTCGCGCCCGATCTTGTCGGTGCCGAGGATGTGCAGGTTGCCGCTCACGTCGCGCTGCATGGGTGCGAGAAACTGCTTATCGAGGTTGAACTCGTCGCGCGGGTACGGCGCGACATAAACGGCGATGAGCGAGGCGATCAGAAAGATCAACAGCAGCACTAGGCTCGTCATCGCCGCACGATGCCGCCTAAAGCGCCTGAACACCGTCGCCCACTGGCTTTCCGACCGCTTATCGCTCACCTGCCCGCTCGGTGCGGCAGCGCTGATTATGGCCATGGGCTCTTTCCGTTCAGCAAAAAACCGGCTATGCCAGCCGGATCCGTGGGTCGACGACCGAGTACAGCACATCGGAGATCAGGTAGCCGATCAGCGTCAGCACGATCGTCACGTACAGCACCGCCATGGCCACCGGGTAGTCGAAGCGCCCGAGCGCGTCGATCAGCAGCCGGCCCATGCCAGGCCAGTTGAAGATCCCCTCGGTGACGATCGCGCCGGCGAACAGCGTCGGCAGGACGCCGGCGAGCAGCGTGATGAACGGGATGAGCGCGTTGCGCAGCGCGTGCTTGAGGATCACCATCCGCTCGCGCACGCCTTTGGCCCGCGCCGTCCGCACATAGTCCGCCTGGAGCACTTCGAGCATGCTGGCGCGCACAAAACGGCTCCAGCCAGCGATGCTGACGAACACGAGCACGAAGCACGGCATCACAAAGTGCAGCAGCTGGTCGAGAAACGAGCCGGCCTTGACCGCGCCGATCGCCGGGATGACGTAGTCTCTGGCGGCGGTGGCGTTGCCTG
>JAYUUK010000283.1:0-3915 GCA_043754595.1 Roseiflexaceae bacterium
AGAGAATCCATAATAGAAAATAGACATAGATTTAATATTGCAATCTGTTCCGTAAACATTAATGGTGCTGAATGGCCGACGCCTATTCTAGGTATAAAGCTAAATATTGAGGTTCTTTCGTCAGTACTGCGCACTATGTTACGAAACGCTATTAGCCAGCCCCGCGTCCAGCCGCGCTCGCCTAGGCGCGCATCGACCTCGGTGCGCTCGACGTAGTAACGCGGCGTGACGGTGGTATTCGGGTCTGCCAGCTCGGCGGCGGTCATGTCGCGCGCTCCATCGTCCTGGTACGTCGCCCAACGGTGGGTGAACTGGTGCAACAGCTTGGCCTCGTACAGCGGCAGCCGCCCATCGCCTGGCGCATCGTGGAACAGCCCGCTGTCAGTGGACATGTGAAACATCGTCATGAAGCGAACACCCCACGGGTTGGCGTCCCGCATCCGGTCAGATGGCACCACAAAGGCACGAAGAGCACGAAGGTCCGCGCCATCGGGCTGTCCGGCCTCGGTCGCCGCTGGGCCTTGGGGGTTCGCCCCTGGATCCACCACAAAGGCACGAAGACCACGAAGGTCCGCACCATCGGATTGCCCGGCCTTGGTGTCCTTTGTGCCTCTGTGGTTCGCCCGGTTCGGCTGCGCGATGGTGTTGGCCTGAAGTCGCTCGTTCACTAGCACCGGCGTGCTGCGGTAGATCTTCTTGGTCAGCTCGGCATCGATGCTGGTGCGGAACACCGGCGCGGTGCGGGTGTTGGGGTTCAGCAGCCCGATCTCGTCGGCGGTCAGCGTGAAGCGCCGCAGCTCATCGCGCAAATGGTCGGTGCGGCTGGCGAAGAACAGCAGCTGTGCCGGCTGGCTGGTGCTGCCGAGGGTGATCAGGCTGAACTTTGTGCGACTATCTACGGCCGGAAAAATACCCTCACGGTTCTCGAAGTCATACATGCTGACGAGCTGGCCGCGCACGCTGAGATCGCCAAAAAATGCCTTTGTGCTATCGTCGGTGGCGATGCCGGTTGGCACGATGATCCCGGCGCGGCCGGTGGCGCTGAGCAGGCTGCGGCTATGCTCGGCGAATAGCGCGTAGGTATTGACATCGCCAACTGCGGTGAGCGGGTAGCGCTCGGAGGCGCGCACAAAGCGGCTCTCGGCCTCGGCGCGCTGCTTGGCAACATCGAACTCGGCGATCCTGGCGCGCTGCCGCGGATCGCCGCCGCGCCAGCGCTCGATCGCCCGCTCACGCTGCGATTTGTTGCCGGCCCCGGCGATCTCCGGCACATCGACGAAGTGCTCCTGCTCCTGGAGCTTGATCCGCTCCCACGGCGGGTTGCCGAGCACCACATCGAAACCGGAGGTATTCGCCACAGAGGCACCAAGCCCAGCAGCATCGTGCGGTTGCGTGGCTGGCTGCCCGGCCTTGGCACGGCTCTGCTGTACACTATGCTCGTGGAACACCTGCGGGAACTCAAGCTCCCAGTGAAAAAAGCCGACCTCGCCGGCAAGCGCGGTGGCCAGCGCCACCTTGCGGTTGGCCACCGTTAGCTCGCCCGCAGCGAGATCGGCGGTGGTCGGCACCAGCGCGGCGTTGGCCGGCGTGAGCGGCTGGAAGAACGCCGCGGTCCACAGATCGAAGCGGGCGCGTTCGGCATCGGCGCGCTGGCTCGCCGCGCGGTAGGCTGCGGCGCGGGCGCGGTAACCGGCCACGCTGGCGTTTGGCAGCGCGTCGATCGCCTCGAATGCGTCTGCCAGCTCGGCCACCCCGTCGCTCGCCGGCGCGAACAGGTGCTGCTGCTGCATCCCGAGCAGGTAGCGCTCGCGCTCGGCCTTGTTGCGCTTCTTGATGCTGCCGACGGTCGCCTTCTCGTCCCCGCCTAGCGCCTTGTACGCATCGTCTGGGATGCCCTGCGCCACCAGCGCCCGCGTCGCGCCCACCAACGAATTCCCGTGCTTGATATGATGATCGAGGAAGCTGAGCGGCATCGCGGCGCAATGGCCCTCGATCCACAGCGCCAGCTTGCACAGGTCCACCGCCAGCGGGTTGAGGTCCACGCCGAAGATACAGTGCTGGACGACATCGCGCACCGCAGCGCGGAACACCGTGGGCGTCGGCTGATCCTCGCCAGAGCGGACGCGGGCCAGCTCGCGGCCCAGGCGGCGGGCGGCGGCCAACAGGAAGTGGCCGGAGCCGGCGGCGGGGTCCACCACCCGGATGGCAAGGATCGCGGCCTCTCTGGCGGGCGGATTGGCGGCGGCCCTGAGCCGCTCGGCGATCACCGGCTCCAGCGCGCTCTTGACCAGCTCCTGCACCAGCTCGGGGCGGGTATAGTAGGAGCCGGTAGTCTTGCGCTCGGTGCCGGTCACCAGCTCGAAGCGCGGGAACGTGGCACCTGCCGGCTGCTGGATCACCGGCCGGAAGTCCAGCAGGCTCTCGTAGACCGAGCCGAGCTCCTCGACATCGAGCGCGCCGTAGTTGACCCGCCGCAACGTCTTACTGGACTTCTCCTGATAGATCGAGAGCTGGCGGATGGCCCCCAGCAGCGCCACGTTCTCGATGCGGGTATCAGCGGTGAGATTGCGGCAGGCACCCTCGCCGAACAGGTCGCCATCGAGCGCGGCCAGCCCGAAGCGGCGCGGTAGATCCTCATCGCTGCCCTCGAACAGCCGAAAGGTCATCAGCAGCCCAATCCAGGCATCGCCGTGGCGGCTGCGCAGCGCTGCTGGCTGCTCGGCCAGGCGGCGCAGCCGGGAGACCGAGTAGTAATCGGCATAGATCGCCAGCCGCGCGTCGGCGCTTGGGCGGTAGGTCTCGGGTGCCAGCAGGTCAGCTTCGTCAGGCTCGGCGGCCACCAGATTGCGCTCCTCGGCCACCATCAGGAACAGCAGCCGGTAGACCAGCCGCAGCAGCTGGCGATAGAACTCCAGCGGCACGAGCTGGCCGGCGGCGATCTCGGCCCGCAGCGGGGCATTGGCGGGGTGGGCCAGCAGCCCATTGCCAAGCAGCCGCAGCGCCTGCTCGACGCCATCGCGCAGGCCATCGCGCACCCGGCCGCCGCTGGCCACGGCGCGCTGGTGGTAGCGTTCGAGCAGGCAGCCGCTCGGCTCGGAGGCGGGGAGCGGCAGGCGCGAGCGGTGGAGCAAGCGGTAGAGCAGGGCGAACTCGCTGAACTGCTCGCCGGCCAGCATCGCCCGCAGATCGAACTCGACGTACGCCGGCCGGGTGAAGCGCGCCGAGTCGCGCAGTAGGCGCAGCCGTTCGCCGTTGGTAACGATGCCCCACAGCTGGTCGGTGCCGTTGAGATACTCCTGCACCAGCGCGTGGGGCGAGAGGCGCGGGCGGCCGGAGGGTGGGCGGGCGTCCAGCGAGGCGCGGATGCTCTCGATGTGGATCGGCGGCGCATCGTCCTCTTCGCCGGCGCGGTGCGAGATGGCGTAGGTGCGGCCATCGAGGAGATAGGCGCGCTGGTTGAAGCTGACCCGGTAACCGAGGGTGCGCAGCAGCGGCAGCACCCACTGCTCGCGGGTAGCACTGGTGGCACTCTCGTGTTCGCCGAGATCCTCAAGGTACGATTGGAACAGCAGCCAATGGCCGCGCGCCGCCTGCCACGCCGCGCCGATCCGGTCGGTCAGGTTGCGGCTGCGCTCCAACCCGAAATCCTCTGGGCGCTGGCCTTCAAGGTTTGGCAGCTCATCGAGCAGATCGGCGGGGAGCAGCCCACCCTCGGTGATGATGGTTGTGTATGGCATACAAGAGATCCCTTTTCATCGCCCCGCATCGCCCCGCGCGCCATCGCCCCGCATCGCCCGCGCGCCATGGCCCCGCATCGCCCGCGCGCCATCGCCCCGGACGGGCGAAGCAAGCGCGGATGGGATACCAGCAGGCAATCGATCCGGCGCGCTTCGCCCCTACGTCATCGCCGCCATG
>JAYUUK010000284.1:0-36909 GCA_043754595.1 Roseiflexaceae bacterium
CAGCGCGAGGGGTTCGCAACGATCATTGCCACCGACGGGCAGCAGGGCATCGACATGGCGCGAGCGACGCTGCCGGACGTTATCATCATGGACCTCGGCCTGCCAGTGCTCGATGGCCTCGCAGCAACGCGCGCTATCAAGGCCGACGCGGCGACGCGGCACATCCCGGTCATCGCGCTGACAGCCCACGCGATGAGCGAGGACCACTATATGGCGCTAGCCGCCGGCTGCGACGACTTCGATACCAAGCCGATCGAGCTCAAGCGGCTGTTGGCGAAGATCCAGCAGCAGCTCCATGCGCGGCACCCATCCTAGGTCGCCCTGCCGCAGGCCGCCACGCCGTGCGCGCGATGCGAGGGTTTGCTCCCCTGCCGCAGCCTAAACAGCCTGCGCCGCGCGCGTGGCACACGGGCCGATGCGCGGCTCCGCTAATCTCCACACGCTGAGTCGCTCGTATCGGCCACGACGCCAATAGGAAACCTATGTCAAAACCGAAAAAGACCATTACGATCATCTAATGATCAGCCCGAGTTCCTCAGCTTGATGGCCGAGTTTCTCTCCGAGGAGGGCTATAACGTCCTCACGGTCCCCAAGCACCAGAATGCATTCCAGCAGGTCAAGGAGACGCAGCCAGATATTGTCATCTGCGATCTGATCTTCGAGACGATGACCGCTGGCTGGGCGCTCATGGATATGCTGTTTCTCGACCCGGCCACGCGAGATATCCCGCTGATCCTCTGCTCGGCCGCTACCCGGCAGATCCAAGAGGTGGCGCCGTCGCTGGCGGCCAAAGGCATCCTCTGGCTCGAAAAACCGTTCGAGCTCAACGCGCTGCTCAATCTGCTCGATGGCCTCAATGATAACCCAATCGTCAAGCTGCGCCGCAAAACTGACTGACCGCACCACCGAATCCCCGCACTCGCGCGGCCGGCACGTGGCCGCGCAGCCTTGGCTAAACACATACCCCTCGCTCGCCACAGCGGTATCCATCCGCCATTTTGGCACGATTCTTGCTCGATCCTCCCCAAATATCGTGGGCTCTTGCAACCGCCGCTGCGCCGTGCGCAGCACGCGCGGACGACGGGGAGTACCGTGAGCGAGACACCGACCGGCGACGCAACAAACCTCGATAACAGCGCCGAGTTTCGTCAGTCCTTAATCCGATCGCTGCTGCTGCCGCTGCTGCTGTTACCGCTGCTCATCGGCATATTTCTCTGGCAGTTCCAGAGCCTGCTCGCCACGTCGCAGCTCGTGGACCGCACCAACCAGGTGATCGCGCAGCTCCACATCACCCAGGAGCTGCTCGTGGACCAGGAGACTGGCGTGCGTGGCTACGTTATCACCGGCGAGGAGGAGTTTCTTGAGCCCTACAATCGCGGGCGAGCGCAACTGCCGAACGCCATCGTGCGGCTCAACCAGCTGGTGTTCGATAATCCAGAGCAGCAGCAGAAGCTCAATGGGCTCATCAATCGCAGCGAAGAGTGGCAGGCGTTTGCACACGATGTCCTGACGACGAAGCGCGCCAACGGCGATACGACCGCGCTGGTGCTGACCCGCCGCGGCAAGCTATTGATGGATGATATGCGTGCGCGGCTCGCCGAGATGATCGCCAGCGAGACCAGGATGCGCGATATACAATCGCGCTCGGCGCAGTCCAGCAGCGGGCAGATCGTGATCGGCAGCGTGGTTGGGACGTTGCTACTCGGCATGATCATCGCCTGGTTCATCGTCCGCGAGCTGCGCCGTCTCTCGCACCAGTACACGCTCTTACTCGCCCAGAGCGCCGAGCGTGCTGCAGTCCTGGTCAGCGAGATCGAGGTGCGCCGGGCAGCTGAGCGGCGGCTGCTCGAAAAGGCCAGCGAGCTCGAAGGGGTGGCGAATTCGCTCGAGGCGCGCAACCGCGAGCTCGACCAGTTCGCATACATCACATCGCACGATCTCAAAGCGCCGCTGCGCGGAATCGCCAATCTCTCGCAGTGGATCGAGGAAGACCTCGGCGACGCCGTGACCGATGAGGTGCGTCAGCATCTGAACATGCTGCGCGGCCGGGTCAACCGCATGGAGAGCTTTATCGAGGGGATCCTGCTCTACTCGCGCGTCGGGCGGGTGCTCGGCACCGTCGAGCAGGTCAATGTCGCCGCGCTGCTCGACGATATCATCGAGTATATCGCACCGCCACCCGGGTTCACCATCACGGTCGTGCCGCCGATGCCAACGATCCCCGCCGAGCGGCTGCGGCTCGAACAGGTCTTCTCGAATCTGCTCACCAACGCCATCAAGCACCACGATCGCCAGGACGGGGCGATCACCATCAGCGTCGAGCCACATGGCGCGTTCTACCGCTTCGCCGTGGCCGATGATGGGCCGGGGATCGCGCCAGAATATCAGGAGCGGATTTTTGTCATCTTCCAGACCCTCGCATCTCGCGACCGCGTCGAGAGCAGTGGCCTAGGTCTTGCCCTAATCCGCAAGATAGTGGAGCAACACAACGGCCACGTCTGGGTGGAGTCGCGCGAGGGGCACGGCGCGACGTTCTCCTTCACTTGGCCGCAGCACCGCTTCGGGCTGCTTCATACCGCCACTACGCGTGGGCCGTAGATGCACGCGCAAGCTAAAAAAAGCGTTTCGGTAGCTGCACAGTAGCGGGGGCTGCATATGAGAGCTTGGGGGCCGGGTACCCTCTGGGTGTCCCCGAGATCCTCCCTTTTCCCAGCGAGATCGCGCTATAAGGATATCCAATGAAAGAAGACATGATCAATATCCTACTCATCGATGACGACGAGCTCGACATTATGACTGTCCAGCGCGCCTTTAAAAAAAATAATATTGTCAACCCGCTCTACATCGCTCGCAATGGCATCGAGGGACTTGAGCTGCTGCGCGGCGGCCCAAGTGGCATCCCGAGCGAGCGAAGGCTGATTTTGCTCGATCTCAACATGCCAAAGATGAGCGGCCTGGAGTTTCTGCGCCTCCTGCGCGCCGACCCACAGCTGCGTCATCTGACGGTGGTGGTTCTGACGACATCGGGCGATGAGCGCGATAAGATCGAGGCGTTCAACCTGAATGTGGCCGGCTATATACTCAAACCGGTGACGTTCACCGCGTTCGTCGAGGCGATGACCACGCTCGATAAATATTGGACCATCAACGAGCTGCCATGATCGATACACTCTCACTTCTGATCATCGATGACGACGCCATCGACCGGACACAGGTCAGGCGCTCGCTGCGCACCACCGGCGTGGCGATCGACTTCACCGAGGCCACCGACGCCGACGATGCGCTCGCGCTGCTCACCAGCCGCGTCTTCGACTGCATCCTGCTCGACTATCAAATAGCCGGTCTCGACGGGCTGACCATGCTGCGGCGTATGCGCGAGCGCGGCATCCAGACGCCGGTGGTGATGCTGACCGGGCACGGCGATGAGGAGCTCGCGGTCACGATGCTCAAGAGCGGCGCGGCCGACTACCTGGTCAAAGGTGCGGTCTCGCCAGACCGGCTGCTGCAGAGCATTCGCAGCGCCATCAGAGTCGGCAGGGCCGAACAAGGGGCCATGGCCGCCAAGACCGCGCTGCGCGCCAGCGTCGCGCGGCTGCGCTTCCTCGCCGACGCCAGCACGCTGCTCGGCGCCTCGCTCGATATCGAGCTGCTGCTCGCCAGCCTCGGCGAGCTGATCGTGCCGCAGCTCGCCGACTGGTGCGCCATCGATGTGCTGGATAGCAAACAGGTGCTGCGCCGCAGCGTCAGCGTCGGGTTCTCGCGCCTCACGCCGGAGGAGAACACCGAGCTAGAGAGCTTGTTCGCGCTCGAAGGTGTCACGGTCGGCGGGCCGCCTGAAGTCATCCGCACGCTCCAGCCTATCGGCCACCCCGCCCTGCCAGACGCCAACCACCTCCCACCGCCGCAGGGCCAGGCCGAGCGCTGGCGTGCGGTCGATGGTCGCGGGTTGCTGGTGGTGCCGATGGTCAACCGCGGCCGGGCGCTCGGCGCGATCACCTTCGTCGTGTCCTCGTCCGGGCGAGTGTACACCGCAGATGATCTCTCGCTGGCGCTCGATCTGTGCCGCCGCGCCGCCGCAGCTCTCGATAATGCTCATCTCTACACCACGGCGCAGGACGCCATCCGCCTGCGCGACGACTTCCTCTCGGTGGCGTCGCACGAGCTTAAGACGCCGCTCACCAGCATGTACGGCAGCGCGCAGCTGCTCGAACGTCGCCTGGTGCGCTCCGGCATGCTCGATGAGCGCGACCAGCGGACGCTCAGGGTGGTCATCGATCAGGGCGCACGCCTCAACAAGATGATCTCGTCGCTGCTCGATATCACGCGCCTGCAAAATAGCCAGCTCAGCGTCCAGCTCGCGCCGCTCGACCTGCGCCAATTTCTGGAGCGGCTCGCCGATGAGATCCGCCCGACGCTTGAGCAGCACACGCTGCGGCTCGAGCTGCCAGACGCGCCGGTGATGGTGGCAGCGGACGAGCTGCGCATCCACCAGGTCATGCAAAACCTCGTCGGCAATGCGGTGAAGTATAGCCCGGAGGGCGGTGAGGTGTGTATCGCGCTCACCAGCGCTGCCGGCAACGCTCAGATCGACATCGGCGACAGCGGTATGGGCATCCCGACCGAGGCGCTGCCACACCTGTTCTCGCAGTTCTACCGCGCCGACAACGCCCAGCAGCGCGCCATCTCCGGCATCGGGCTCGGGCTGTACGTCGTCCACCAGATCGTCGGGCTTCACGGCGGCAGCGTGGCCGCCCAGAGCACCGAGGGCATCGGCAGCGTCTTCACGGTCCGCCTACCACTTGTGGTACAATCCGGCGCATGAAGCTGATCGTTCAGATCCCGGTGCTCAATGAGGCGGACTCGATCGCCACGGTGCTCGCCGCCATCCCGCGCGCCATCCCCGGCGTGGACCGGGTCGAGGTGCTGTTGATCGACGATGGCTGCACCGATGATACGGTAGCGGTCGCGCTCGCCCACGGCGCAGACCACGTGGTGCGCCACACCAGCAGGCGCGGGCTCGCCGCCGCCTACCAGACCGGCATCGACGCCTGTCTGCGGCTCGGTGCGCATATTATTGTCAATACCGATGGCGATAATCAGTATCCAGGCGCCGAGATCGCCAGGCTGGTCGCGCCGATCGTGGCCGGCCAGGCCGATATGGTGATCGGCGACCGGCAGACCGGCAGCATCGCCCATTTCTCACCCTTCAAGAAGCGACTCCAGGCGTTCGGCAGCGGCGTGGTGCGCTGGGCATCCGAGACCGAGGTGCCAGATACCGTCAGCGGCTTCCGCGCTTTCTCGCGCGAGTACGCGCTGCGGACGTTCGTGACCAGCGATTTCTCCTACACGGTCGAAAATATTATCCAGGCCGGCAAGCGCCGCCTGACGATCCAGACCATACCGATCGTCACCAACCGGGTCGACCGCGCCTCGCGGCTGGCGCGCAGCAGCTGGACGTTCGTCAAAAATCAGGCGGCAACTATCGCGCGCACGTACGCCCGCTACGAGCCGCTCAAGAGCTTCTCGTACCTCGCCGCCGTGCTGCTCGGCTTCAGCGCGATCTTTTTGGCCCGCGCCGGCTATGTCTTCGTGGGCCGGCGGCTCAGCTGGTTCACCGAGTCGCAGTCCAACGACCAGGCGCTGCTGCTCGGCGGCGTGCTGCTGGTGCTGGCAACGGTGATCTTCGTCATCGGCGTGGTCGCCGACCTGATCGGCGGGGTGCGGCGGCTGGTCGAAGAGGTGCTGTACCGGGTGCGGGCGCGAGAGGTGGCCGACGAGGAGCGCTGGCGCGCGCTCGACCGGCGGCTCGCAGCGATCGAGGATCCGATCGGTCACGCCGCCGAGCCGCCGAGCCGCCCGCCCGAGATCTGACCCCGCGCTCCCGCTCCATATCACTCGCGGTCATTGCTGAGCGTGGCCCGCGCCACCAGCTCGACGACCGCCGTCGCCGCACGCTCGGCCGCCTGCAACGCCTGATCGCCGATGGCGCGCGACGCCGCCGGGGTCAGCAGATCGTTGCGCGCCCGGCGGATGAGGTTCACCAGCGCGCCACTCGCCAGATCGCAGGCGGCCTCGCTCGCCGACCACGCGTTGCGATAGCTCGCCGGCGTCAGCTCGTTCAGCTCGTTCAGCTCGGCGGCCACCTGCGCCAGCTGCCGCTGCGGCGCGCCGAGATCGCCGTAGAGATCGGCCGGCGACGCAGCCAGCGCCGCACGGCACAGCGCCGCCGCCCGCGCCACGCACAGCGCCCGCAGCATCGCGGCGAACTGCTGCGGCAGCGGCTCGGCCGGATCGAACACCGCCACGCAGTCGGTCGCGCCGCGCTCGTCCTCGGCCACATACGGCACCACCAAGTGCGTCCCCTCGACCTGAAAGCCGGCGTCGAGCAGCGCGCCGTGGAGCGTCAGCCGGTAGGCCACCAGCTCGCCCCAGCCGGATGGCCGCCGCAGCTGAAACCTGCCGCTCTGCGCCGCCGAGACCAACGCCCCAGCGCCGCACGGCACCACCACACCGGCCCCGCCGCTAAACACCGCGCTGCTGTGCATCCCGCGTGCCAGCCAGCCGCTCTCCGCAGCGTCGCCGCCGCACGCCGCGCCGACCACTTCCTCGTCTTCGAGCAGCACGCAGCCGACCCGCCGCGCGCCAAGTCCGATCTGCACGTGCAGCACGTCGCCGGCCGCCGAGCGGTAGGTCAGTGTGCCGCTGTAGGTCTCCGACCTGCGGTTTGCCACGAATAGATAGGTGTAGTGCGCGCCGTGCCGCACTGCCACGTCCACCTCCAACTCATCGGCCCAGGCGTAGCGCGCGGTCCCGCCGCGGGCCTCGGCAAGCTCGCCTAGCGCCGCAGCCGATGCCGAACCGGGCAGCTGCCAGCCGTCCCGCCGCGCCAGCGCCGCAGTCAGGATGCCGCACGGCTCCAGCCGCTCGTCCAGCTGCGGCACCGCCTCGCCCAGCACCGCCAGCCCATCGAGCGCTGCCAACTTCTGCTGCGTCGCCAGCGCCATCACGCCGCAGCCTGGCAGCAGCAGCAGCGCGTAGCCCGCCAGCGTCGCGCCATCGGCCGCGTCCAGGTCAACTACGTCGAAGCTGATGCCGGCGCGCACCAGCCGCTGTGCCAGCAACTGGGTCTGCGTGCCAGTGTCAGCGCCCGCCGACGCCAGCGCCAGATCGGGGGCATCCGGCTCCCAGGCCCGCCCCTGCCGCAGGTAGTCCGGCCGGTAGCCCCAGCCACCGACGCGCTCTGGCACGTGGGAGTAGCCGATGGCGATGGTGGCCGGCTGGGCGGCGGCGGCGAAATCGGCCCCCGCAGCGCCGAGCAGCGTGTAGATCGTCTTGCCGTTCCAGAAGCGCCGCCGCACGCCGCCGTCGGGGCGCACCGGGGCCTCCATCGCCCAGCGCGGCAGCGCGCCCACCGCCGGGGCCTCGCGCGGAGTCTGGTGGAGCGCGTAGATATTCAGCGCCTGCGCCCCACCCATCAGCGGCGCGGCGAAGTAGAAATCCTGCGCCGCCGAGATCTCGGGCACGAATACCGGGCGCTGCGGCGAGAGACTCTTGACCAGCCGCGGCCGCCAGTGGTGGAAGTGGACGTACTCCTCAAACGAGAGCCGGTACCCGCCGCCGCCCACAAATGGCGCTCGCACATCCTCGGCGTAGACATTGTAGCCCAGCCAGCCAGTGGCGCGCGCCAGCCCCGGCAGATCTGCGATGGTGCCGGCCGCATCCCACGGCGCAGCCAGCAAGTTGTGGAACAGCGGGATCGTCCAGCCATCCTCGGCGAGCCAGCCAGCCACCGTCGCCACCGCCTCGCTGTAGTAGGCGTCGGTCAGCGTATCGAGCGCGGCGTAGCGCCGGAGATCGGCCATGGTCTGCGGCGGGTCCCAGCCGTGCGGGGCTTCGGCTGACGAGCGGCCGTCGCGCAGCGCCCATCCCGGGTTGTAATCCAGCCTGAGGCGCGCGTCCAGCCCGACATCAGCCGGCAGCATGCCGTCGCCAGGGGTCTCGTTATCGGCCTGGAGCGCCACCACCGGGCCGACGGGGGCTTGCAGCGGGAGGGCGGCCGCCGAGAACGCGGCGATCCAGCCGCGCGCCGCGGCCAGGTAGGCCGGGTGGAGGTAGCATGCCCGCGGCGTCGCGCTATCCGAGTGTAGCCACGGCGCGCCATCCGGCCGCAGCGCCGCGATCTCGGGGTGGGCGGCCAGCAGCCAGGGCGGGATGCCGCCGCCGAGCAGCTCGGCGTCCACGAACGGGCCCGGCTTGAGGATCGCTCGTAGACCGAGCGCGGCGGCCAGACACACAAAGCCCACCAGGTCGCGCTGCGAGTGCGTCGCGCCGGTCAGGTCGATCGTCGCCGGGTCGGGCGCATGCCAGACCCACGGGACATAGGTGGAGACGGTGTTGGCCCCGATCTGCCGCAGCCGCAGCAGCATCAGCTCCCAGTCCTCGCGCGGGACGCGGAAATAGTGGAGCTCGGCGGCGAGCAGCGGGGCGTCAGTTGGAGAAACGCTGAATGAAATCAGAGTAAGACAGCTCCTTGTCGCTCAACGAGCGATGCCCCGATGCATCGCTTACGCGACAGGTAGTATAGCGTACCAATCGGCTGTGTGTGCAGCGTAGCACCCACACCCGCGCAGTCCGGCATCTGCCGCGCGGCTACAGACATCGGTGGCGAAACAGCCCGGCTGTCCGGCATCGGTGGCTGTCGGTGGACATCGGTGGCGAAACAGCCCCGCTGTCCGGCAGCTACAGACATCGATGGCGAAACAGCTCGGCTGTCCAGCAGCGCCAAAGCGCTCAGGAGAGCGATTTCCAGGAAGCGACGAACGGCGGTATGTGAGGAGGACTATACCACAGAGCGCGGGGGATGCAACGCGCGAACGGCGCTGAGGAACGCCGCTGTGGCGGGGAGCAATGCCCCCCGCCACCACATCGAAGCGAGGCTAGCGGCTGGACTGACGGATGACGAGCTCGACCGGCAGCACCGTCATTGGCTCGGGCGGCGTGCCGGCGATCTGCGCCAGCAGCAGCTCGGCGGCGCGCTTGCCGAGCTCTTCGATCGGGATGTGGACTGTGGTGAGCGCCGGGTGGACGTAGCGCGCCAGCGGGATATCGCCGAAGCCCACCACCGCGACGTCGTGGGGGACACTGCAGCCATTGGCGTGGAGCGCCTGGATGGCCCCGATCGCCATCTCATCGTTGGCAGCGAATATCGCATCGAACGATACGTTGCCGCCGATTAGCCGCTCGACCACCTCGACACCATTCTCCTCGTCGTAGCTGCCGGTGAACACCAGCGCCGGGTCATAGCCGATGCCAGCACCTTCCAGCGTCTCGCGGTAGCCACGCTCGCGCCAGATCGCGTCGTCGTTATCCGCCGGGCCGGAGATGTGTACAACGCGACGACGCCCGAGCGATAGGAGATGTTCAACCGCCTTCTGCGCGCCAGCCCGATTATCGACGGTGACGCACGTCAGGTTCATGCCGTACGTGCCGCGGTGAAGCAGTATGGTGGGCATGCGCTGCGCCTGGATCTGGCGCAAAAACTCCTCGCCCACCGCATCGCTGCCGATGATCAGACCATCGGTGCTGCGGGCATCGAGCGGGAAGCGCGGCTGCGACATCGTATTTATCAGCGCGGTAGAGTAGATAAGCAGATGGTATCCGGCGGCGGCGGTGGCCTCCTCGATGCCGCGGATCACGCCGGGGAAGAACGGCCCGCTGATATCTGGAAACAGCACCCCGATCGTGTCGGTCTTCTTGCGCGAGAGGCTGCGCGCTGCTGCGCTCGGCACAAAGTTCAGCTTCTCGACGGCCGCGCGCACACGCTCGACGGTCTCAGGGGCGACCGATGTGGCAGCGTTGATCACCCGCGAGACGGTGGCGGGCGAAACAGAGGCCTCGCGTGCGACATCACGGATCGTGATGGGGCCGCCCGAGGCATTGCGAGAATCAGACGAGCGCTTCGTACGTGGCGCCATGATCTTCATCCTTAAATATGTTAAAACGTGATATTAGACTAAATCATGTTCGCGAATGCGTCAAATAGTAGCGTCTTATACCGCTTACTACACGATTGTGAACATGTTGGGAACCGCTCTCAGTTTGGCCAAATGTCTTCATCTTCGCAGACAATAGGGCAATGTATGACGTTTACGCGCCGTAGGAAGCAAGACTACACATGTGACTGCGTTTCCACATCTTGTCTCGCCAAACACACATATGTAAACACTTTACATACGACCGGCCTTTGAAACCCCTTCATTATAGCACAGGATAGCCCGGAGTGGCGTGGCTTTCATGAAATCCACCTGGCCTGTGCGCACAATAAAACAGGGATGCACAGTGTGCATCCCTGAAACACGCCCTATGGTCAAACAAACGTTAGCGTCGAGTGCGGCTCCGCACGATGCGGGCTGGAACGCGAACCTGCTGGGTGCGGTTCGCCGTGTTGCGAACAATAACAGCGGCAGCAACAGCGGCAATACCAATAATTACCAGAACCATCATCGTGATCCTCCTTGTGAGGGGCAGTTTCTTCGGCAGAGCCAAAGAACAGTTGAAGCAAAGTATAGCAGACATCGCCGCGAAATGCTAGGGGGTGATTGATAACATAACGATAGCATTTGCCTGATAAACAGTTAGCACAGAGTATGCCAGCGCCTACTACCCAGTGACCCGTGGCAGGTAGAGCGGGTAGCTCCGCTGCCCCACAGTGACGGCCCGCCGCACCTCGCGCGGCGCGCTCAGACCGCTCCTGACGGTGACCGTCACGGTGTGGGGACCTGCGCTACTCCAGACCAACGCTAAGCTATCGCTCCGGCTACCCGCGCGGATGATTGGCGGCTGGCTATCGATCTGCCAGGTGTAGCTGACCGGCAGCGTCGGCACCATGGTCTCAAGCGTGGCGGTGTAGCGGCTCGTCTGCCTGAGCACCGGCGTCAGCGGCCCGGCGAGCGCGGCATCGATTGTCGGCGGGTCGATCGTCACCGTGCGGGTCACCACCAGCGGAGCCCCCCATCCGTTCGCGATCGTGGCGGTCAGCGTCTGCGTTCCGCTCACGCCCCAGGTCACCGCCAGCGCATCGCTGGCCCCGGCCACGTGTACCGCTGGCGGCTGCCCGCCAACGCGCCAGGTGTAGGTCACGGGAGCTGTGACGCCAAGCGGCGTCACCGTGGCGGTGTAGGCCGCCGTGCTGCCAAGCAGCAGCCGCTGCGCCCCGCCGAGCGTGGCCGCCGTCGGCGCGACGCCGCGCACATCCAGCGTCAGGCTGCGCTCCACCGCCACGCCGCACCCAAGCCGCGCGCTCGCCCGCACCGTATGCGGCCCGATGGTCGTCCACGCCGGCGCGATGACGCTGCTGATGACGCCGGTGACCGTGATCGGCACGCTCGCGTCCACCTGCCAGGTATAGGTCAGCGGCCGCGTGACGGACGAGGCGAATGGCGCGGCGAGCGTGGTGCTGATCGCGGTGCTACTACCGATGGCAACGCTGCTGACGCCAGTGATTTGGAGCGGCAGCGCGCTATCGATGGCGCAGGGCACGTTCGGCAGCGGCCCGATATGGTCTGCCCCGTTCTGCGGCGTACCGCTGTCCCGCAGCAGCCGCAGCACTGTGGCCGGCGTGGCCGGCGCGCCGAAGCGCTGCTCGTAGACCTCCTGAAGCAGCGCAGCGGCCCCCGCCACCACCGGGCTGGCCGAAGACGTGCCGTTGAAGGTTGAGGTGTAGTAGCTGTTCGCACCCTCGATGTTGTACAGCGAGCCATAGCCGGTCGTGGTCACGTTGTCGCCCCAGCCCTGGAGATCCACGGTGGAGCCGTAGTTGGAGAAATCGTGGCGCGAGCGGACAGGGCCAGCAAATCGCGGCGACCTGCCAGCGCCGACGATGATCGCCCCGGAGTCATTGGCGGCCAGAAACGGGTGGTGGCCGCTGTTGCCCGTCGCGTAGACCGCCGCATCGAGGTTTTCGTTGCCGTTGGCGCCGGCCTCGACCACCACGATCTCGCCCGCCACCGCCAGCACGATCGCGTCGTACGTCGGCTTGTACCACTCCACCGGCACGCAGCCGCCGCAGTCATTATTACCAACGATGTGATTCGGCCCATATATCTGCTGCTCGATGATGATCACGTCGCCAGGCGCGAGGCTTGCGACACAAGCAATGATGGATGCGGCGATGTTGTAGCCGCCGGTGGTGGTCGAAGCGGCGGCGATCGAGAGCGCTGCGCCGGACGCGATGCCGTTGGTGCCACTGCCGTTAGCCAGCGAGCCGAGCACGCCAAGCACCGCCGTGCCGTGATTATTATTTACAAATGGGTCGTCGATCGCGCCGCCACGCAGCGTCAGCGCCGGTAGGTCGCTGTGATTCCGGTTCCAGCTATACTCGACATCGCAGATACGCACCCCCGCGCCGTTCGCCGCCAGGCCGCGCGTGCCGATCCCATCGGGCGCGGCGTCCAGGTAGCGCTGATAGCTCGTTGGCGAGGCGGTCGGGCTGAAGTAGTCTGGCACCACCGGCAGCGGCGCGGCGATCGGCGCGACCGTGGCGGCCTCGATGTTTGGCAGCTGCTCCAGATCGCGCGCCAGCCGCTCCAGATCGCTACCGGCGGGCGGGACCACGCGGAAGTACAGGCTCAAATCCGGCACGGCCTTGCCACTCAGACGCACCGCCCGGTCGCGTAGCAGCGCCAGAGCGGCATCATCAACGCTGTGCAGCCGCTCCCAGGTGCCAAACGGCCTGAGCTGCGCCGCAACCACAGCGTTCGTCGCCGAAGATGCATCGATATCGACTGGGACGCCATCGCGCAACCTGATCGTGTCGGCGCGAAACTTGACGTCGATCGCACCGCCCTGACCGGCGGCGGCCGCCTGGCCGAGCGCCGGACGCGCCGCCGCGCTGCCGATCGCGATGATCGTGGCGAGCATCACAAGGCTGCGGCGAGCCGACCGATACACGGCGGGCGAGATATGATGGCGCATGGTGTTCCTCCCACCGAATCGTTCGACGCGACATCCACAGCTCTATTGTGACCGAGCGGACGGTGCGCTGTCAATAGCACAGCACCACATCGCGCTGTGGTGCTGTGCCGCGCAGCATCCCGTGGTATACTACGTATACTTTCTCGGCGCGCCGCGCCACCGCGTGGGCACCACGCCCACCTCGATCGTCAGACGCTCGCCATCAGACGCGATAGCGCCAATTGGCTCCTGCGGCTTCACACCATCTCGCGCCCGGCTGCCGGGCATATTCGACACACGCCGCGCCTGATGGCAGCGGTCTACCAGGTTTATCGGAGGAACACCATGTTTTATGTCTGGTACGATGACACGCCCCACAAACAGACCGATGTCAAGATCGACGAGGCGATCGCCGGGTACGTGGCGCGCTTTGCGATGCGCCCGAGCCACCTGCTCGTCAACATCGCCGATCTGCTGGCGCGCACCGATCTGGTGGTGCGCAGCGTGGTGACGGTTCAGCCAAACACATTCTGGCTGAGCTCCGATGCCGTGGCCAGCGCCGCGTGACACAACGAACAGCGTCTCCGATCGCGCGATACATCGCCGAAGACGGCGCAGCAACATCCTTCGAGAAGCGGCCTAATGTCGATGCCCAGGCGCAGCAGGCGGCCGAGAGCACACAGCGCATTAATAGCTAGCGAGAGCCATATGGGGATCATTTTCAGCCAGATTCTCGCCTCGGCACCTCCCGCACAGTTCGATGTGCCGTGGTGCTGGTGCAGCCGCTGCGAGCGCGCCTACAAGCGGAGCGTGCGCGTGATCCGGTTCGCGCCCGATGCCATCCATCGCCATACATCGCGGATGACCACGTGCGACTACGCCGACTGTGGCGGCGGCGGGCAGCGGGTCGAGTGGCCGTGGGCCACCTGCCGCGCCTGGCACCCCAGCTACCCGGCCATCCCCGAGCGCGGCGTGGTCTACCCGGCGTAGCGTACCACGGCGGCTCGCTCACCGGGCAGAACGCATGCAATATCGAGCGAGAACCGACCTCATCCAAGCATATTTGTGAATATTCGCGCAGATGAACGGATGAAAACGACGTTATACGAGCTCTGGCTCAGCGGGGCCTCGCTTGACCGGCGTTTGCCGTGCGTGGTACAGTACGCAAATGGCAATTGTGACACTCAACCCAGGCAAAGAGCGCCCCGTCATCCAGCGCCACCCCTGGGTCTTCTCCGGTGCTATCGGCACCGTCAAAGGCTACGTCGGCCGCGGCGACTCCATCGATGTCTGTACGGCGGACGGGCGATGGCTGGCGCGCGGAACCTGGAGCAGCGGCTCGCAGATCCGAGTCAGGCTCTGCACATGGGAGCAGGGCGAGGAGCTCGACGACGCCTTCTGGCGCGGCAGGATCGAGCGTGCGGTGGCGTCGCGCGCCGCGCTCGGGTATGATGCTGCTACGCCATGCCGCCTGGTCTACGCCGAGAGCGACGGGCTGCCTGGGGTGATCGCTGACCGCTACGGCCCGTTCATCGTGCTCCAGCTGCTGACGCAGGGCGCGGCGGCCCGGGCGCAGCTGATCGCGCAGACGCTGGCGGAGCTGACCGGCGCGCGCGGTGTCTACGAGCGATCCGACGCCGACGTGCGCCAAAAAGAGGACCTGCCGCCCGCCGAGGGGCCGCTCTGGGGCGACGTGCCGGACGAGCCAGTCGCGCTCAGCTTCGCCGATGGCACGCGCATGCTCGCCGACCTGCGCGGCGGCCAGAAGACCGGCACCTACCTCGATCAGGCGCGCAACCGCCAGATCGTCGCCGGTTACGCCGCCGGCCGCGAGATGCTGGACTGCTTCTGCTACAGCGGCGGCTTCACCATCGCCGCCGCCCGCGCCGGAGCCGCGCAGATCACCGCCGTCGATAGCAGCGGCCCGGCGCTGGAGACGCTCAGCGCCAACCTCGGCCACAGCGGCGTCGCCACCCCCGTCGAGATCGTCGAGGCCGATGTCTTCAGACAGCTGCGCGAGTACCGGCTCGCCGGCCGTCAGTTCGACCTGATCGTGCTCGACCCGCCCAAATTCGCCCAGAGCAACAGCCAGATCGAGCGCGCCACCAGAGGCTACAAAGATATCAACCTGATCGCGATGCAGATCCTGCGCCCAGGCGGCATCCTGGCCACCTTCTCCTGCTCGGGGCTGGTCTCACTCGATCTGTTTCAAAAAGTCGTGGCAGGCGCGGCGATGGACGCCAAGCGCGATGTCCAGGTCGTCGAGCGGCTCGGGCACGCGCCAGACCACCCGCTACTGCTCACGTTCCCCGAGGGCGAGTATCTCAAAGGCTTTGTCTGCCGCGTCCAGTAACAACAGGCTGCTATGACGTATAGCTTTATCGATGATGGCCACGTCTCAAGCCCGGCCGGGTTCCGCGCCACCGGCGTGGCGGCTGGGCTGAAAGAGGTCCGCTCGCGCGACCTGGCGCTGATCTACTCGCAGCGCCCGTGCGTCACCGCAGCGATCTTCACCACCAACGCCGTGGTGGCCGCCTCGGTCTACCTCAGCCAGGCGGTGCTGGCGCGCAACGCCGATGGCATCCGCGCGGTGCTCGCCAACGCCGGCTGCGCCAACGCCGCCACCGGCCAGCCCGGCCTGACAGCCGCCATCGAGTGCGCCAAGATCGTCGCGGACGAGCTCGAAGTCCCGCGCGACAGCGTGCTGCTGCTCTCGTCTGGCACCGTCGGTAGCTCGCTGCCGGTGGAGAAGATGCGCGATGGCATCCGCCGCGCCGCCTCAGAGCTGGACTCGAGCGGCGGCCGCCGCGCCGCGCTCGCCATGCTCAACAGCGAGGGCAAGCCGAAGGAGCGCGCCGCTCGCGTCAGCCTCGGCGATGGCCGCAGCGCGGTGGTGGCCGGGCTGGCGCGCGCCGGCCGTCCCACTCACATGCGGGCCGGCGCGCGTCAGGCGATCCTGACCACCGACGCGCCTATCGCGTCCGGGCTGCTGACCCGCGCGCTGGAGCAGAGCTACAATCGCTCGTTCGGCCGGCTCGCCATCGACGATGAGCCGAGCTCGAACGACACCTTCGTGCTGCTCGCCAACGGCGCTGTCGGCGGCGAGCTAATCGATAGCCCCAGCAGCCCGGCCTACGCGGCGTGGCAGGCGGCGCTTGACGCCGTCTGCGATGACCTGGCGCTCCAGACGATCCGCGATGCGGCCAGCGGCGGCAAGGTGCTGACCATCACGGTGCGCGGCGCGCTGTCCGAGCCCGACGCGCAGCAGATCGCCCGCGCTATCGCCCGGTCGCGCGCTGTCCGCTGGGCGTGTAGCCGCGCCGCGACCGACTGGAGCGGCATCCTGACCGCCGTCGGCGCCAGCGCGAGCGACCTCCGCGCCAATCTGCTTGAGATCCGCATCGGCAGCCAGACCGTGCTCAGCGAAGGCGTGGCGTCCCGCGCCGAATCGGCCGCGCTCATCCAGATCCTCTCTGGGCCGGAGATCGAGCTGCTCGTCGATCTCCACATCGGCAATGTCAGCGCCAGCGTCTGGACCGCACTGCCGGACAGTACGATCTAACCGCAGCGCCACAATAGTTCGCACAGATATCCCCCGATCTGTGCGACGCGGCGATGCAAAGCATTTGCAGTTTGCCGCATCACAATCACAAAAATGGCCTTCCGAAACATGCCACAACGTGGTACTATATAGCCATCGGCAATCCCCCGAGGCGCGCGTCACGTTCACTGCTGCACGTGCTCACACCGACTATCATTGGCAATCGTGAAATGGATAGGGCGATGAGCGACCAGATACCATTGTTTCCACTGAACTCTGTGCTCTTCCCGACCGCCCCGATCTCGCTGCATATTTTTGAAGAGCGCTACCGCACGATGATCAAGCGCTGCCTGGACCGAAGCGAGCCGTTTGGGATCGTCTTGATCCGCAGTGGCAGCGAGGTTAGCCCCGATGACCCGTGGGTCCGCCGCATGCGCGAGAACCTGAGCTACGACGACGACCCGATCGCGCTCAAGCGCGGCCCCATCCCATACTCGGTCGGCACTATCGCCCGCATTAGCGAGAGCGTCAAGCTCGAAGACGGCCGCTACTACCTGGTCGCCGTCGGGCTGCGCCGCTTCCGCATCCAGTATCTCGTCCAGCGCGAGCCGTTTCTGGTGGGTGCCGTGCAGTACCTCGCCGATGACATCGGCCAGGCGACGCAGCAGCACGCGCTGCAGCTGCGGCAGACCTACGCTCGCTACTGGGAGTCGATCTGCACCGCCACCGGGCAGGAGTACGAGGCCGAGCCGCTGCCCGAGGATATCACCGAGCTGTCCTACTGGATGGCCAACCAGCTGCGGGTCGATAATCATCGCAAGCAGCGCTGGCTCGAAGGCGATGCGTCGCTGCGGCTGCGCGAGATGGCGGCGGCGATCCGCGCTGAGATCGCGCTGCTGCCAGCCGGCGCGCCCGATACCGCCGGCGTCGATGTCGAACCGTGGACCTGGAACTAATACCCAATCGCCTATGACTGTCGGATCGCTGATGCTCACGCTCTACCTGCCGGGCGTCCACTCGCTCAAGGAGAAGCGCAGCATCGTCAAATCGCTGCTGGCGCGGATGCGCAACAAGTTCAACGTCTCGGCCGCCGAGGTCGACGCGCAGGATAATCACGGCCGGGCGGTGATCGGCGTGGCGGCGGTCTCCGGCTCGGTCGCCTACCTCCAGGGGCAACTCGAAGCGGTGGCGCGCTGGGTCGAGGAGGAGCGCCCAGACCTGAGCATCATCGATAGCGCCATCGAGCTGCTCTGAGCCGCCGCACCGCTGTCTGGGGACGCCCCAATGGATGACACCCTGCTGCCCTTTCCCTTCGCCGCGATCGTCGGCCAGGGAGAGCTGAAGACCGCGCTGGTGCTCGGGCTTATCAACGAGCGGATCGGCGGCGTGCTGCTGATCGGGCCATATGGCGTCGGCAAGACGCTCGCGGTCCGCTCGCTGCTCGATCTCATGCCGCTCATCCCCGCCGACGATGGCGGACGCGACCGCAGCGTGCGGATGCGGCTCGTCGAGCTGCCGCTCAACGCCAGGATGGAAGATGTGGTGGGCGGGGTCAACGAGCGGGTCGCCATCGAGCAGCAGCGGGTGCTGATCGAGGACGGGGTGCTGGCGCGGGCGCACCGCAACCTGCTCTACATCGACGAAGTCAACCTGCTGGACGCCCGCGTCGCCGATGCAATCCTGGACGCCGCTGCCCAGGGTCGGACGTTCGTGCGCCGCGGCGCCTACACCAAGCTCTACCCTTCGCAGTTCGTGCTGGTCGGCTCGATGAACCCCGAGGAAGGCCGGCTGCGACCCCAGATCATGGATCGCTTCGGGCTGCGGGTGTGGGTCACCGCGCTCGAAGATGCCGAGCAGCGGCTGGAGATCGTCCGCCGCAGCCGCGATTTCCGCACCGAGCCAGACGCGTTCAGGGCGCAGTACGCCGCCGAGAGCGTGCGGCTGAACGACGATATCGCCGCATCGCGCGAGATCTTGGCGCACGTGACGCTCCCCGACGCCGTCGCGCGCTTCGGGCTGGCGTGTATCGCCAAGCTGGCCATCGTCTCGCACCGCGCCGAGATCGCGCTGTTCGAGGCCGCCCGCGCCCGCGCCGCCGCCGACTTCCGCGCCGAGGTGACCGAGGACGATGTGCGCCACGTCGCCCCGCTGGCGTTCAGACAGCGCACCAGCGCCCCGCTCACCGCCTACGCCGCCGAGATCGCTACTGAGCAGGCGATGATCGAGGCCGCGCTGGGCGGCTGAAGAACAGCGGGTAGACCGCGACCATCAGCAGGCCAAACGAGACCAGCTGGAGGATGCCGAGTAGCCCGCCGCCGGTCATCGTCGCCACGATCGCGCCGTGCAGCCCCAGCCCGAGCGGCACCACTAGCCACCTGACCCGCGGCAGCCACAGCCCGATCGCCAGCGCCAGCTCCGCGCCGATCGATGCGTAGGCCAGGGCCACGGCCAGCCACGGCCAGCTCGGCAGCGCGCCGCCGAGCGCCGGCAGCATATCGCTGGCGATCACACTGCCGGAGAGATAGTAGGGGTTGATCTTGGAGATGGCGGCGAAGATGTAGACGATCGTCAGCTGGATCTGGAGCAGCCGCGCCCCCCAGGCCGGCACCGAGTCGACCCACACCGCATTGCTGCGGGGCAGATGCCAGGCCATATCGCTCGGCGCGATCGCGGTCAGCAGCGCCATGATCGCCAGCAGGTAGAGGTGATTCGAGTAGAGCTGCTGGTCGGCGGCGATCAGATAGGCGGCCATGGCGGCCACGATCAGCCCGCACAGCCGCAGCCCGAGCGCGAGCAGCAGGCTGGCGGCGAACCAGATTGCGGCGAAGACCACGATGCCGCTACCGCCCGGCACGCCAAGGCCGGGGAGCATCGGCACGCGCAGGACGCCAGGGCGATCCAGCCCGAGCAGCAGCAGCCAGACCTCGCCAGTGGTCAGCACGGCGGCGGTGCCGATGCCGATCCTGGTCAGCGCCAGCGCCCGCGGGTCGATCCGCTGGCCTAGCCACCCGGCGACGATCGTCTCGGCACTGGCGCGGCCCACGCGTGTGTCAGCCATTGGCGCACCTGCGGCGCTCGGGCGGCCGCTCGCTGTAGGCAAAGATCACCGCGCGGACGCTCTGGCTCTGGCACAGCTGTGGCGTCAGGATATCGGCGATCGGGATATCTGGACGTACCGAGGTGAGGAAATCGGCGGGCTGGACCGCGCGGGTGCTGCCGTCGCGCAGCTCGATCAGCACATCTGGGACGGCGGTGGAGGAGCTGTACATCTGCCAGCCGAAGCGCGCCGGGGCGGGCACCGTCAGCAGCTGGACGACGGGCAGCAGCACCTGGATGCCGACGAAGACGGCGATGAAAAGCGCGATGGCGCGCGATCGGGTGTCCATGGAATCATTATAGCGCGAAGCTCGGGCCGCCATGTATCGAATTCGTATCAGGACGCTGCTGACCCGCGAGGTTGCCATCCCCGAGGCGACCGCGATCTTCGCTATCAGTTTTCTGGTCTCCGCCGCGCTCGGCATCCTGCGGCAGTCGGTCTTCAACGCGGTCATCGGCACCGGCCAGGACGCCGCCGCATTTTACGCCGCCTTCCGGCTGCCCGAGACCCTGACAAGCCTGATCGCCGGCGGCGCGCTCTCCAACGCGCTGATCCCGGTGCTGATCGATGTCCGCCGACAGCGCGGTGCCGCCGATGAGCACCGCCTGATCGCCATCGTCTGGGGCGCGCTGCTGGCCACCACGATAGTGGCGGCGCTGATCGGCACCATCGCCGCGCCGACGTTTGTGGCCGCGCTGATCGCCCCCGGCTTCGACGCGCCGACCGCCGCGCTGACGGTGCGGCTGACCCAACTGCTGCTGCTGCAGACGATTCCGCTCGCCGCTGTCAGCATCGGCATCGCGGTGCTCAACAGCCGGAACCAGTTCTTACTCACCGGCCTGGCCATCGCGCTGCACAACCTGGCGCAGATCGCCGGGATCGCCGCCACCGCGCTGGACGGGCGGCTCGGGGTCTACGGGCCGGCGCTCGGCATCCTCGTCGATGTGATGGTCGAGCTCGGCATCCTGTGGGCCGGGCTGCGCGCCAACGGCTATCGTCTCACGCCGAGCTGGAACCCGCACGACCGGCTGCTGCGCCGCGTGGTGGGTCTGCTGGTGCCAAACGGGCTCTCGGCTGGCGTCAACTACCTCGGCGCAGTCGTCGATACCGCGTTTGGCTCGCTGGCGCCGGAGCGCGGAGCGGTGCCGGCGATCTACAACGCCGCCCTGCTCGTTGGGCTGCCGGTGCGGCTGTTTGGCACAGCGCTGGCGCAGGCCGCGTTCCCGCGCTTCGCCGCCGCCGCAAGCGATGGCGATGCCGAGACTCTGATCAGCGGGGTGCGGCGGGCGCTGGTCACCACCATGGCGCTCGGCGTGGTCGCCGCGCTCGGGTTCTGGCTGGTCGGCCGCTGGCTGATCGCGCTGCTGTTCGAGCGCGGCAAGTTCGATGCCTCGGCCGGCGACCTGACCTTCGCGCTGCTGCTAGCCTTCGCCATTGGCCTGCCAGCCTACGTCGGCACCGAGGTGCTCAGCCGGGCGCTGATCGCGCTGCAGGACACCCGCACGCCGCTGTTCACCAACTGTGGGCAGCTGGGCGTCAGGCTGCTGATCTGCGCGCTGTTCACCCCCACCGTCGGCGCGGCCACCATCCCGCTGGCCTTCGCCATCTCGTCGGCGCTGGAGACCATCGCGCTCGCCGCTGTGTTTCGCTGGAAGCTGCGGCGCTGACGGCCGCCTCAGACTGAGCGCGCCGCCACGATGCCGCCGACGATGCTCACAAGCAGCACCGCGAGCGTCACCAGCGCGCCCCAGCGGCCGAGCTGCTTGAGCGGGCCGACCGGCTTGACCGCCATATGCGCGATGCCGGCCGAGAGCAGACCGAGGATCGGGTGGAGCAGAAATGGCAGCGAGAGATAGGTGGCCGCGCCGGCCGCGCCGCCGATAGCGATCAGATAGGCCCAGTAGATCAGCCCCATCGTCACCTGAATATCCACCAGCACCGGGAAGAGCCGCAGCCAGCGGTTGGGCGGCGTATTCGGCCTCCACGTGACGGTGAATGCGATGGCGGCGATGATGACCAGCAGCGGCAGAATGCGCTCGCCGAAGAGCGCGTGGATCGCAAGAATCGTCCCCATTGCGTGCTCCTGTATTGGATTGTGAATTTCTTCGCAGAGTATAGCACGATTTGATCGCAAGGCTTCAGTTCACCGGAGCGTTTCCCCGCGTCGCCCCCGCGCCGTCACGCAGTCACCCCTTCGGCCCGAAGATTGCAATACTGGCCAGATTGATCTATGCTGTCGGTTCACACAGAGCGAGGACGTATCGTGGCAACAATTCGAGAGCGGCTGGTGGTGCGCGAGCCGGCGAGCGACGAGCGACGTCGGCGGGTGCTCAATCTGGCGCTACCGGCGGTGGGCGAGCAGGTGCTCAACACGCTGGTCGGGATGGTCGACGTCTTCTTGATCGGCCACCTCAGCCTCACAGCGGCGGCAGTCGTCGGGTACAGCAGCGCGCAGGCGCTGGCGGGCGCCGGCCTGGCCACCCAGATGGTCTGGATCGCGAACGTCTTGTTTGCCGCGGTCGGCATCGGGGCCACGGCGCTGGTGGCTCGGGCGCGCGGGGCAGACGATCTGCCACAGGCTGGGCTGGCGCTGCGGCAGTCGCTGCTGATCGGCGCGGCAGCCGGCCTGCTGGCGATGCTGCTGGTGCCGCTCGCCCCGCATCTGCTCGCTGCCATGGGCGCGACGCCCGATGTGCTGGCGATCTCAACGCACTTTTTTTCGATCAGCGCGATCGGCTTCATCCCGACAGCGGTGCTGCTGGTTGGCATGGCGGCACTGCGCGGCACCGGCGATACCCGCACGCCGCTGGTACTGATGCTCGGGGTGAACGTCGTCAATATGGTCTGCTCCTGGTTTTTGATCAACGGCAACTTCGGCGCGCCGATCCTCGGGGCGGTCGGTGGCGCGACCGGGGCGGTGGTCGGGCGGACGTTGGGCGCGCTGGCGCTGCTGTTCCTGCTCTCGCGCCGCCGCGACGCGATGCGCCTGACCCGTGACCTTCTGCCAAACCCGACGATGCTGCGGCGCATTCTGCACATTGGCGCGCCGAGCGCTGGCGAGCAACTGGTGTTTCAGGGAGCGCTGCTGATCTTCGTGTCGTTTATCACCGCGCTCGGCACCGCATCGTACGCGGCGCACAACCTGGTGGTGACCATCGAGTCGCTCTCGTTCCTGCCTGGCATGGGCTACGGCGCCGCGGCGTCGGCGCTGGTGGGGCAGGCGCTGGGGGCATCGCGCGCCGACGAGGCCGAGGCCACCGCCAACGAGGCGCTGCTCCAGAGCGCCATCCTGATGAGCGCGCTCGGCCTGGTGATGGCGCTTATCCCGCATCAGCTGCTCAGCCTGTTCGTCACCGACCAAGCGGTGATCGAGGCCGGGGCCGGCCCGCTGCGGATCGCCGGTCTGTTCCAGCCGATGTTCGCCGTCAACATGGTGCTCTCCGGGGCGCTGCGCGGCGCCGGCGATACGAAGTGGCCGCTGTATATCAAGTTTATCTCGACGTGGGTGGTGCGGCTGCCGCTGGTGCTGGTCGCCGCCTGGCTCGGCGCCGGGCTGATGGGGTTCTGGATTGCGATGGGCTGCGATTTCTTCGTGCAGGCGATGCTGACCCGCTGGCGCTTCGGGCGCGGCGTCTGGAAGGGAACCAAGGTCTAGCCGATGCCGCAACTGCCACAGACAATGCGCGCCGCCGTGCTCCACAGCTACGATGGCCCTGGCGCGCTGAGTATCGAGGATCGGCCACTGCCCCGGCCAGCGGTCGGCGAGGTGCTAATTCGTATGCACGCCGCGCCGATCAACCCGTCCGACCAACTGTTTCTGCTGGGACGCTACGGCGTGCGCAAGCCGCTGCCCGTCATCCCCGGCTTTGAGGGCAGCGGCACCGTGGTTGCGGCGGGCGGTGGGATCGAGCGGGCGCTCGTCGGGCGGCGGGTGGCGTGCGCGGCGCAGCACGGCGATGGGACTTGGGCCGAATACCTAGCCGTGCCGGCCACCACCGTCATCCCGCTGCTGCCGCACGTCAGCCTGGACGCCGGGGCGACGCTGCTGGTCAACCCGATGACGGCCTACGCTTTGGTCGAACTGGCGCGGCGCGGCGGCCATCGAGCCATGGTACAGACCGCTGCGGCCTCGGCGCTCGGGCGCATGATCGTCCGACTCGCGGCGCGCGAGGGCATCACGCTGATCAATATTGTGCGCCGCGCCGAGCAGGCCCAGCTGCTCAGACGTATGGGGGCGGCACACGTGCTCGATAGCGGCGACGTCACCTTCGACACCCAGCTGGCACAGCTCTGCGAGCGCCACGGCGCGACGCTGGCGATCGACGCGGTGGCGGGCGAGCTGAGCGGGCGGGTGCTGCGGGCGCTGCCGCACAGCGGGCGGCTGACGATCTACGGCGCGCTGTCCGGCGAGCCGGCGCAGATCGACCCGTCCGAGCCGCTGTTCAATGCCAAGACCATCGATGGGTTCTGGCTGTCCACCTGGTTCGCCAAGCGCGGGCTTCTCGGCGCGGCGCGGGCCGCCGTGCAGATCCAGACGACGCTGCTCGATGTGACCGCCAGCCCAATTCAGGCCAGCTATCAGCTCGAAGATATTCACGCCGCGCTCGACCGCTACCAACACCACATGAGCGACGGCAAGGTGCTACTGCGGATGCCGCTGACTCGCTGACGCCAGCGGGGGTTTGGGGGCGCAGCCCCCAAAATAACCCCCTATGATACTGATTTAATAGAAGAGGAGCATAGACCAATGAGCGAGATACTGCTGCCAGCCGCGCTGGCCGAGATCGTCGATGAGTTTCGCGGGGCGAGCCGCGAGGAGAAGCTGGAGTTGCTGTTGGGCTACGCCGACGCCTTCCCCGATCTGCCGGAGCGCATCGCCGCCCAGCGCGGCGCGATGGAGCAGGTCCACGAATGCATGACGCCGGTCTCGGTAATCGCCGAACGCGATGGCGACGGGCTGGGGTTTTTCTTCGATGTGCCGCCCGAGAGCCCGACAGTGCGCGGCTACGCCGAGCTGCTGCGCCAGGGGCTGGTGGGGGCCACCGCCGAGCAAGTGCTGGCCGTCCCAGACGATCTGGCCGAACGCATGCAGCTCGGAACAGCGCTCACCCCGCGCCGGATCAACGGGGTGCGCTTCATGCTGGCCCACGTCAAGCGCCAGGCGGTGCGCTTCCTCGGCTGATGCTTAGCCCCAGACCAGCAGCCCGCCGACCATGGCCAGCGCCGCCAGCGTCAGGACGCTGTAGTAGCCGCGCTCCCACCCAGGCCAGCGCCGCCCGGCCCACGCCGCCGCCGCGCAGACCAGCATCACCAGCGCGAGTGCGGCGCAGACCCACGGCAGCGCGTTGAACGCCAGCGCGAGCGGCGCTGGGAAGCCGAGGAACGCCATCACGTCGTTCTGAATCGCCAGCGAGAGCAGCGTGGCGATCGGGCCGAGCAGCGCTACCGCCCCCAGCAGCGCCAGCAGCAGCGCCGCCCAACGCGCCACCGTGCGCAGCCCCGTGCGCTCCGGCCGCGCCCCGCCGGTCATCAGCCGCGCCAGCCATGCCACCGGCCAGACCAGAAACAGAGTCCCGAGCAGCAGCAGGCTGAGCGCGATCAGCAGCGGCGTGCCCCAGCGGCGCGCGTTCAGCAGCTCCAGAATCGGCCCTGTCAACTTGCTCCGGCCCACAGCGCTCGGCGTGAGAAACGCCGGGGGCGGCGTCTTGGCGACGCAGCTCGATTCCGGCGCGCGCGTCGGGTCATCCAGGAACGCCAGTGCGATTTGCGTCGGGCAGCCGCCGGTGGGGACCGCGCCGTGGCCGGTGTTGTTGAAGGTGAAGATATAGTTGTTGCGCAGCGTCTTGGCCGCCTCAGCACCGTAGGTCGGCGGCGTGATCGGGTCGAATCGGCCGTTGGTTATCAGCGTCGGCACATCGCTGACCACCGGGTCGTCCACATCCTTGGGCAGCTGCGGCACATTGAAGATCTTGCAGGTGGCCAGAAACGATGCGGCGCTCGCCTTGGCATTTTTGGCGATCTCGGGGCGCACGCCGGTCAGATCGACATCCTCGGGCGAGTAGTCGGCGTCCTCGGCGCACAGCACGCTGTCGTACATCGCCGTCGCAAAGGTGCGGTCGAAGAGGATCTGCGGCAGCACCAGCGAGAGCGCCAAAAAATTGCCCTTGCTAGCGTCGTCGATGATCATCGGCAGCGCTGGCAGAAACTCACTGGCGTACAGCAGCTGAAACACCACCCCCACCAGGCTATCGCCGTCCAGCACCGCCTTGTACTGCTTATCGTTTTTGCTATTGTGCAGCGACACCGTGGCGGGGGTTGCGTTGAGCTTAGCCACCGTGTCGTAGAACGTCTGCTCAAGCGTCGGATAAGCGGCATTGCAGCTGGAGTCGGCGCGGCACGCGCCGAACAGCTCATTGAACGCCCGCTGCTGCGTCTGCGGCACCTGGACCACAAAGTTGGTCTGCGTCGGCACCACCGCATCGATGATCACGCTGCGCAACCCCTGCGGGTAGTCGCGCATCACGTGCAGCGCCAGCAGCGTGCCATAGGAGACGCCGTACAGATTAATCTTCTCATAGCCGAGCGCCAGACGCAGGCTCTCGACATCGGCAGCGTTCTCCACGCTATCGTATGCGGCGAAGTTGACGCCGTCGCTCGCCAGCCGGTCGTGGCAGGCCTGCGTCGCCTGTTTGCCGAGCTTATCCGCCTGCTCGAAGGTCAGCCGCTGCTCGACCGTCCGCTCGGTGAGATCCCACTCCTCACTACAGGTCAGCGCCGGCTCAGAGTATAGCGTGCCGCGCTGGTCGAACAGGACGATATCGCGGTCCGCCACTATCTGCGCCGCCTTTGAGCCAGGCGTGAACAGCGCCTGCGAGAAGTAGTCAATCGTCGAGCCGCCAGGGCCGCCCTGCATCATCACCAGCGGATCGGGCTGCACGTTGGGAGCCTTGCTCTTAACGATCGCCACCGCCAGCCTGATGGTCTTGCCGCTCGGCCGATCGTGAACCTCGGGGACGGTCAGCCAGCCGCAGCGGATGTCCCGCCCCTCGACCACATTTTGCGGCAGGGTGAACATACACGCCGCCTGGGCGAAGCTCCCGTCGCCAGCGCGGCGTGGCGCGGCGCTGACGACGGCGGCGCCGCTGACGATGGGCGCGGCGAGCGAGACTAGCAGCGCCACCACCAGCGCGAACAGCGATCGTCGATCCACAAGCACTCTCCTTCGTCTCACCCGGCGGTGCCATCCTCGTTGAGGCGCACCGTTTTGCGCGTGCCAAACTTCATGGTCTTCTGGCCCTCGCTCGAGAGCTCGCCGCTCTGCTGGAGGTTGGCGATCTCTTTGTTCATCGTATTGGCCAGCTCGACCTCGCCCTGATTGAGCAGCCGGGTCACGGCGCTCTGGAGCTTCTGCGTCGCGCCGGTCACGTCGCCGGCCCGCAGATCCTGCAGCGCCCGCGTCTGCAGCTTGAAGGCACTGACCTTCTCCACGATGTTCATCACCTGCGGCGTGACCTGCGCCGTCAGCGCGGCGTCTGCGGTGAAGTTGATCATCACATCGGCCCGCGAGCGCTCGCCCATCAGGCTCAGCGCCGGCACATCGTAGGTCACATCCACCTGCCCGATGCGGTACTGACCGGCCGGGCGCGGATCCACAAGCAGCTCGATGAGCAGCAGCCGCGCCGTGCCAGTCTCGAGCTCGCCGAGCGGCACGCCGACGTCGCGGTCCGAGATCGGGCGGTAGCCAAGATTTTGGATGAGCGGCATCACCTGCCAGACGGCGCGCGGCGTGATGCCGCTCACCAGTCGCAGGGTGAGGTTGGCGTTCTGCACCGCGCTGGCCTGCGCGCTCTGGACGGTGGCCTGAAAATAGCCGTCGATCTCATCGGGGCGGGCGATGTAGTCGGCCGAGCCGCCCGAGCGGTTGCCCATTTCTTCGAGCAGATCCTCGTTCCAATCCCGCCCGATACCGAGCGCCGTGATCGGCACGCCGACGCGGGCGGCGTTATCGGCCTCGCGCAGACAGTCCTTCTCGTTCTCGGTCTGCCCGTCGGTCAGCAAGATCAGGCGGCGCACCGCCCCCTTCGGCCCGCGGTCGATCTCGGCCAGGCCTTTCTCCAGCGCCGGCGCAATCTTCGTGCCGCCGTTATCGCGGATGCCGGCGATCCGGCTCTTGAGCGCCTCGCGGTCCTGCACCGGCCCAGCCGGGATCAGCACCTCGGTGCGATGGTCAAAGATCACCACAGCCGCGGTGTCGTTCTGGTCGAGCATGTCGATCGCTCTGGCGGTGGCGCGGCGGACGCGGTCGATCTTCTCACCCTTCATCGAGCCGCTACGATCGAGCACGAAGCAGACGTTCACCGACGCCTTGACCTGCGCCAGCACCTGCCCAGGAGTCAGCTCCAGCAGCAGGTAGGCAACCTGCGGCGTCTCGGCGAGCGCAAGATTCGGGCGACCAAGCAGCGGACGTATCGCAATTTCTCCAGCCATCGCTCACTCCTTCACCTGCCCGCGCGCCGACGACCGCGCAGTGCGAGCGCGCCAGCCAAACGTGGGTTCAACAATGACGTTGCGCCGAGCGTCCGAGTTGCAGCCGGGCAGCGCTCCCGCTCGCAGCCATTGTGCAGTATATAACAATTTGTCCCTGCCGGGGGGCGCCCAGCTGAGATAGATGCGTTTTTCGCGCCGTCGCACGCGTTTTTGGGCCTGCGGCAGCGCGGTAGCTGCTGTTCATGCTGCTGCGCAGCTCCGCGCGCAGCAGCATACCATGCGCTTCCATTTTCTCCTTCCAAGAGGATCGCGAGAGCAGCACCAAAAGTGGTAGAATAGAACAATGATCGACCTGTTGACGAACGAAATGACGATCCGCGGCGCAAACGCCGAGTACGCGATCGTGAATCTGATCGGCCGCGGCGGCATGGGCGCGGTCTACCGCGCCCGCCGCATCGACGATAATACGATCTGGGCGCTCAAAGAGATGCGCGCGCAGGAAGACAGCCCTCCGGCCGAGCGCGAAGAGAACCGCAAGCTGTTCCTGCAGGAGGCCGAGCTGCTCAGCAAGCTCAGCCACCCCAATCTGCCGGTGCTAGCAGACTTTTTTGAGTACAAGGGCCGGCCGGTTCTGGTGATGGAGTTCGTCCCAGGCAAGACGCTGGAGGACATGCTCCACGACGCCAACGCGCCGATGCTAGAGCAGGACGTGCTGCGCTACGGCATCCAGGCCGCCCGCGTGCTCCACTATCTGCACACCCGCACCCCGCCGATCATCTACCGCGATCTCAAGCCCTCCAACCTGATGCGCACGCCCGACGGCGTCCTCAAGATCATCGACTTCGGCGTGGCGCGGACCTACAAGGCGCGTAAGTCAAAAGATACGGTGGCGATGGGCTCGGCTGGCTATGCCCCGCCCGAGCAGTACGGCAAGGGCCAGACCGATGCGCGCTCCGATCTGTACGCGCTGGCCGCGACGCTGTTGCACTTGCTGACCAATCTACCGCCCATCCCACTCCAGACGCCGCCGGACGGCAGCATCCGCAAGCTCAACCCATCGGTGGACCAGAAGACCGAGAAAATCCTGATCAAGGCTATGGCGCTCGACCCGGCGGCGCGCTACCGCGATATGGCCGAGTTCGAGCGCGCGCTGCTCGGCCGTCTCAACGGCAGCTACGTCGACCCAACGAAGAACGCGCCGGCGCCGCCGCCAGTGGTGCCGCCCCGCGCCGTCACATTCGCCACGCAGCGTCAGCACGAGCCGCCAGCCGCGCCAGTCACAGTGCAGCCAGCCGCACCTCCGCCAGCCGCGCCGCCCGTTGCCCCGCGATTGAATGGGACGCCCTGCCCGCGCTGCGGCCGCGTCAACAAGCGCGGCGCCCGCTTCTGCGCCGGCTGCGGCCTGCCGCTGAGCGCCGGCGCGCAGCCGCGCCTCCAGATAACCACGCCGCGCGGCACCTGGGAGCAGAAGATCGATGGTCAGCTGCTACGGATCGGTCGGCGCGACCCGCGGCGCAACCACTTCCCCGAGCTCGATCTGGCCGAGCACGATCGCGGAATCGCCTCGCGCAACCACGCTGCCATCAGGCGCGACGGCGAGACCTTCTCGCTGATCGACCTCGGCTCGACCAACGGCACGCTGCTCAACGGCGCGCTCATCCCGGCCAACACCCCGCGCCCGCTGCGCCCTGGTGATAAAATCAAGATCGGCGAGGTCGAGATCGAGTTCCGCTACTGAACAGAACTGGATGCGCTCTATGACGCCACGCGCCCTGATCTTGCGCGCCCCCGGGCTCAACCGAGATGAAGACGCCGCCACCGCGATCGGGCTGGCGGGCGGCGCGCCGACGCTGCTGCACGTCAACCGGCTGGTGGAGTCACCGGCCCTGCTCGATGACTACGGCATTTTGATCGTCCCAGGCGGCTTCTCCTACGGCGACCACCTCGGCGCTGGCCGGCTGCTCGCCATCGACCTCGCCGACCGACTTGCCGACGCGATCGCCCGCTTTGTCGATCGCGGCAGGGCGGTCATCGGCATCTGCAACGGCTTCCAGGCGCTGGTCAAAGCCGGGATCCTACCGGGCGGCGCGCCCGCCACGCTGACCGATAACGCATCGCGGCGCTTCGAGTGCCGCTGGGTGACGCTCGAAGCCCCGCCGGGCGCATCGCAGCTGACCCGCGGGCTGACGCGGCGCATGCAGGTACCGGTGGCCCACGGCGAGGGCCAGTTCATCGCTTCGGACGCCGATGCGCTGCTGCGCGCCGGGCAGGTGGCGCTGCGCTATGTGCGCGAGGACGGCGGGCAGGCGAGCTACCCGGCCAACCCAAACGGCTCGGCGGGCGATATCGCCGGCGTCTGCAATGCCCAGGGCAACGTGCTCGGGCTGATGCCGCACCCCGAGAACGCAATCTTTGCCCAGCAGCACCCGCGCTGGACCCGCGAGCCGCCTCGCGCCGAGGGCGACGGGCTGGCGCTGTTCCGCAACGCCGTGCGCTACGCTCAGTCGCTCTGACGCGGCACAAACCACTTCGCGCCGAGCCGCGTCAGCTCGCCTTCGGCGATCAGCGCATCGAGCGCGCGGTTCACCTCTCCCTGGAGCTGGTAGGCTTCCGGCGCCACAGCCAGCACGTACGGGTCGAGCGTCAGCGCCTCGGCAAGGCGCAGCCCTGACGCGCCGTTGATGGCGGTGAGCGCCGCGACGTTCTCCACCACCGCCGCGTCGATCCGCCCGGCGCGCAGCGCATCCAGCGCCTCGGCCGAGGTATCGTAGTCATCGACGAGCGTGAAACGCTGGCCGGATCGCTGCTGCGCCCGCGCCCAGGTATCACCGTCTGAGCCGAGCGCCGCGCCGAGCCGCAGCCCGCCGAGGCCCGACCGATCGCGCAGCGGCGAGCCCTGGTGCACCACCAGCACCTGACCGGCGTTGAAGTAGAAGTGCGAGAATCTGGCGCGCCAGCCCTGCTCGGGAGTGTACGGCAGCGCCGATGCCGCCAGATCGGCCCGGCGCGCCGCCAGATCGTCGAAGATCGAGTCCAGTCCGCTCGGCACCACCTCGACATCGAGGCCGAGCCGACGCGCGATGAGCGTGGCCAGCTCGATATCGTGGCCCGTCGGTCTGCCACCCTCCACCCAGGTGAATGGGTAGTACCCCAGATCGGCGGCCACCCGCAGCGTCCCGCGCGCCCGCGCCGCCGCCCATACCGGGTCTGGGCCCTGCCCGCCAACCGACGCGCCGAGCTGCACGCTGACGGCCAGCGCGGCGTACGCCAGCAGCGCAGACCAGGCGAACACGGCGCGTGGCGATCGGCGCTGGAGCGCACGGAGATGCCGCAGAGCTCTCATTCAGCTTTCATCCCTCTTCCTTGAAACTCACGGGCACTTCAAGTATACTCAATCTTAATACATTTTGCAGGGGGAAGCCGCATTGGATCAGCAGCAACAGCCCTATTATCCACCATCGCCACCTCCCTACAGCGCGACGCCACCACAGCGCGGCGGCACGTTCGCCCGCATGCTCCGGCTCCTACTCCGGCGGCTGATGTACATCGGCGTCCACCTCGGGCGCGCCGTCCGCCCCATCGCCCTGACGGCGTTCGTCTCGCTCATCTTCCTCTGCATCATCGGCATCATGGCCTGGCAGCTCTGGGGGCCAAAACAAGGGTCGAGCAATGTCGGTCAGGTGCAGCCGCTGGCACAGACCGCCGCCGTCCAGAACTATCTGTCGGGGCGGCGCTCGCACAACGCCGATCTCATGTGGGACGCCTACAGCGATAAGTACCAGGCCACTCAGCTCAACAGCGGCGCATCGAAGACCAACCTGCAGCTCTCCGTCAACACCGAGCGCAGCGCCGGCCTGGAGTTTGGCAACGTTGAGTATATCGGCGGGGTCACACTCGACGATGGTGGCAGCATGTACTACTACAGCGTCGAGCTTTCGCAAAATAGCCAGAAGATCAAGATGCCGTTCGTCTTCCTCGCCGATAAATCCGGCAAGATCGATAGTATCATCACGCCGCTGAACAATCGCAGCAGCAACTAGCACACCCGCACGCCTAGCAGGGAGCACGGTCATGGCACTTGAGCCGTATCAGCCAAAACAGTATCGCGATGAGTTGGACCGCGAGCTCGATCAGAAGATCGACAAAGCCTTCGAGCGGCTGCCGTACAAGATCTGGCACGTCGTCATTCGTGTCATCATCGTGTTCGGCGCTATCTGGCTGGCGATGCAGATGCTGCCGATGGCGTTCGCGTTCATGACGTCCGGCAACGTCGGCGGGTCGATCGTCGCCGGGCTGATGCAGGCGGCCACGCTGTTCTTCTTCGTCGGCTTCCAGTTCTTCCTCATGTTCTACTTCATGGGGCGGACGCGGGTCTACTGGCTCAAGCCGGGCGAGACCGGCATCGGCTTCAAAGACTATAAGGGCAACCCCGAGGTGCTCGAGGCCGCGCGCCGCGTCGTCACGCTGCTGCGGGGTGCTAAAGAGTTCAAAGCCATGGGCGGCGAGGTGACCCGCGGCGTGCTGCTCGTCGGCCCTCCCGGAACTGGCAAGAGCTACATGGCGCAGGCGGTGGCCACCGAGGCCGGCGTGCCGTTCGGCTATATGTCCGCCCCATCGCTAACATCGGCCTTCATGGGCATGGGCAACATGAAGGTCATGAACCTCTACAAGAAGGCGCGCAAGTACGCCCGCGAGTACGGCGCATGCATCCTGTTCATCGACGAGATCGACGCGATCGGCATGGCGCGCAGCTCAAGCATGATGGGCGGCTCGACGGCACAGACCGCCCCCGATGGCATCGGCGGCGCGATCCGCAACGTGGTCGGCATGGGCATGGGCATGGGCGCTGGCTCGGGGCTGCTCAACGAGCTGCTCATCCAGATGGACCCGCCGCCGCACGAGCAGACCTGGTGGGGCAAGGTGCTGCGCTTCTTCGGGATGCGCAGCGGCAAGCGAGCCGAGATGCCGCCAGTGCTGACGATGGGCGCCACGAACCTCGCCGAGACCCTCGACGCCGCGCTGCTGCGCCCTGGACGCTTCGACCGCAAAATCCAGATCGACCCGCCAGACTCCGAGGGTCGCAAGGAAGTTATTGAGTACTACCTCTCCAAGGTCAAGCACGAGCCGATGCCGCTCGACCGCATGGTCTCGGATACGATCAACTTCACCCCGGTGGCGATCAAGTTCGTCATCAACGAGGCGGTGATCCACTCGCACTTCGATGGCCGTGCCGCGATTAACTACTGGGATTTCACTAAGGCGCGCGAGACCCATGAGTGGGGTCTCAGCCAGCCGATCCGCAACCTGCCGTACGAGGAGCGCCGCGCCGTGGCCTACCACGAGGCCGGCCACGCCTACGTCCAGGCCAAGCTGATCACCCGCGAGCGGATCGCCAAAGTCACCATCGTCCGCCACGGCCGCGCGCTCGGGTTCGTCGCCCCCAAGCCGATCGATGAGCACCACCTGCGTAACAAGCAGGAGATGCTCGACGATATCAAGGTCACGCTCGCGGCCCGCGCCGCCGAGGAGATCTTCCTCGGCAGCGGCACCGAGGGCGTCTACTCCGATATGATGCAGGCCACGCGCGTCGCCGGCTCGATGGCCGGGCTGCTGGCGATGGACGACAGCTTCTTCTCCTACCACGCATTTGGCGAGGGGATGAGCGGGTCCGATATCAAGCCGCGAGTCGAGCGCATCCTCAGCAAGCAGTACGCTGAGGTCAAGACGATGATCGAGTCGAATAAGGAGGCGGTCACCGCCATCGCTGAGGCGCTGATCCTGCGCAACGAGCTGACCGACCTCGACATCAACGAGATTTTGACCCGCGTCGAGGCCTCGTACCCCTACCGCGACCCGAACAAGCCGCAGGAACGGCAGCCGTTCGGCTTCAACGGCACCCGCGCGCTGCCCGATCCCACCACCATCAGCCGCCGCAACGGCGCACGCATCGTGCGCGATGGTTCGAGCGTGCCGGTTGCTAAGCAGAGCCCGGCCGTCTCCGATGGGCCGACCGCCGAGCACGAGAGCTGATCCCGTTGGAGTAGATTGTGCAAAAGCGCGCGTCATACGACGCGCGCTTTTGCGTTTGCGGAAAAAGGGGGGAGAAGATTCGGCGGCTGCGCCCCTGAAACCCCGCCTAGCGTTGCGCTCGCCGTTATGCTCTGGTACAACAAATAGTATATAGTGGTAGATGTGACAAGATCGAAATATTGCCGCTCTTGCAGATCTGCCCGTTCTGCCTATAGTTAAACCTATGCGTATTTTGATCACCGGCATCAATGGTTTTGTTGGCGGCTACCTCGCCGAGGCGCTGCTCGCCACCGATCAGCACACGATCTGGGGGCTGGCACGGCAGGCGGCGAAGGTCGGCTATATCGGGCCGGTCACGTATGTGGCGGCCGATCTGCGCTACCCGGCCGAGGTGATGGCGGCAATCGAGCGGGTACAGCCAGAGGTGATCTACCATCTGGCCGGGCAGGCCAACGTGCCGCGCTCGTTTATAGACCCGGCCGGGACGCTTGAGACGAATGTCATCGGGCAGAGCAATCTGTTCCAGGCGCTGATCGCGCTCAAACAGGATCCGCTGATCCTCGTCGCCGGCTCGAATGAGATCTATGGGGCGGTGCTGCCGAGCGAGCTGCCGCTGACCGAGGAGACGCCGCTGCGCCCGGCCAACCCCTACGCGGTCAGCAAGGCGGCGCAGGATCTGCTGGCGCAGCAGTACTTTATCAGCCACCGCCTGCGGACCATCCGGCTGCGGCCGTTCAACCACATCGGGCCGCGGCAGAGCGAGGCGTTCGTCGTCGCATCGTTCGCCGCACAGATCGCGCGGATCGAGGCCGGGCTCCAGGAGCCGCTGATCCGGGTCGGCAATCTGGACGCCGAGCGCGACTTCACCGATGTGCGCGATATGGTCAACGCCTACCTGCTCGCCGCCGAGCGCGCCGAGCCAGGTCAGGCGTACAACATCGGCTCCGGGCGCGCCACCCGCATCCAGCAGATCCTGGATACGCTGTGCAATCTTAGCAGCGCCGCCATCACCATCGAGCACGATCCAGCGCGCATGCGCCCATCCGATGTGCCGAGCGTGGTCTGTGACCTCAGCCGCTTTCGCGCCGCCACCGGCTGGAAGCCGCAGTACACCCTACAGCAGACGCTCAGCGACATACTGCAATTCTGGAGAGAACGAACACAGGAGCAACTATGAAAGCAGTCATTCTCGTCGGCGGGCTTGGTACCCGGCTCCGCCCGCTCACCTGCAACACGCCCAAGCCGATGCTGCCGCTCGTCAATCAGCCGTTCATCGAGCATATGATCGGCACGCTGCGCGACCAGGGCATCACCGAGGTCATCCTCGCGGTGCAGTACCTCGCCGAGCGCTTCCGCGATACGCTCGGCGATGGGTCGCGCCTCGGCGTCAAGGTCCAGGTCGTCGAGGAGCCGGAGCCGCGCGGCACCTGCGGCGCGGTCAAGAATGTGGAGCACCTGCTCGACGGCACGACATTCGTCTTCAACGGCGATGTGATGACCGACCTTGACCTGCAGGCGATGCTGGCCTTCCACCGCGAGCACGGCAGCAAGCTGACGATCGCGCTGACCCCGGTCGAAGACCCGACCGCCTTCGGCCTCGTCGAGACCGACGCCGCGACCCACCGCATCAAGAGCTTCGTCGAGAAGCCGAAGAAGGAAGAGGTCACCACCAACCTGATCAACGCCGGCACCTACATCCTAGAGCCGGAGCTGCTGCGCTACGCGCCGAAGGACGAGTTTTACATGTTCGAGCGCGGGCTGTTCCCGGCGGTGCTGGAGAACGGCGACCCGATGTACGGCTTCCCGTCGAATGCCTACTGGACCGATATCGGCAAGCCGTCGGCCTATCTCGAAGTCCATCACGATATCCTGATGGGCAAAGCGCGCTACGCCCATCGCGGCACCCAGATCGCTGATGGCGTCTGGGCCGACGGCGAGGTCCACATCAGCCCCGATGCCGAGCTGCGTGGGCCGATCGTGCTTGGCGCTGGCGTGCGGATCGCTGCCGGGGCGACGATCATCGGGCCGACAGTGATCGGCGCCGAGTCCACCGTGGCTAACGGCGCGCTGCTGCAAGGCGCGCTGGTGTGGGATCACACCGAAATCGGCGCGAACGCCAAGATTATCAATAGCACCGTCGGCCGCCACAACACCATCGGCGCCAAGAGCATCATCGACGACGGCGCAGTGGTGAGCGATAACTGCAGCCTCGGCGCAGAGAACACGCTGGCGCGCGGCATCAGGCTCTGGCCAGGCACCTCGCTCGGCGACAAGGCCGTGACGTTCTAGTATGCGGAAGGGATTTTTCTTGCTGGTGCGCAGCTCCGCTGCGCACCAGCAGAAGAACTGGATCTACCGCGCTGCCGCAGGCCGAAAAAATGCATCGCGCAGCGTCCATACACTCGCTGGAAGCGATTGAAGGTAGAATAAACATCGCGGAGACGTCCGCCGTCGTGAGCACGACGGCGGACGTGCTATAATGGCGCTCCACCCACAGACAGGAGCGCCACTATGGCACGTATCGCGATCAACGGATTTGGGCGTATTGGGCGTCAGGCATTTAAGTCGATGCTCGAGCGCTACGCCGGCGAGCTCGAGGTCGTCGCCGTCAATGATCTCGCCGACCCGGCGACATTGGCGCACCTGTTGCGCTATGACTCGACTTACGGCGTCTTCGACGGCGAGATCGCTGTCCACGACCGGACGATCGATGTCAAGCACTTTGACGAAGATGGCGAGGAGTGGCGGACGAGCATCGTCATCCTCGCCGAGCCAGACCCGGCCAAGCTACCGTGGGGCGAGC
>JAYUUK010000285.1:0-3891 GCA_043754595.1 Roseiflexaceae bacterium
TTGAAGCCGAGCGCTTCGTCTAGCCCATGGACCGGGATCGGCGTGTAGGCGTCCATCGTGACATAGCCGGCATCGCGCGCGCGCTCGGCGGCGTGCACCAGCTTCTCGGCGCTATCGAACTCGGCGGCGATACCGAAGACGCCGAGCTCTTTGACCGGTTTGACCGCCGGTGCGGCTTTTGCGCTGCGGTTGAACATAGGTGTCCTTAGTGGTCGTTCTGCGTCTTATGCACCAGGTCGCGCACCTCGAAGATCGAGATCATCGGCAGCAGCCTGATGAACAGAAAGAACAGGAAGAAGAACAGCCCGAACGAGCCAATATACAGGCTCCAGTCCCAGACCGTCGGCGAGTAGAAGCCCCACGACGACGGCATAAAATCGCGGTGGAGCGAGAGCACGACGATCACCCAGCGCTCGAACCACATGCCGATGTTGATACAGATCGAGATGAAGTACAGGAGCGGCAGGTTGGTCCGCACTTTGGGGATCCAGAGCAGCTGTGGAATGATGATGTTCAGCACGATCAGCGCCCAGTAGCTCCATGCATACGGCCCCATCGTCCGGATCGTGATCAGATACTGCTCGTAGATGTTGCCGCTGTACCAGGCGTAGAAGATCTCCGACAGATAGCCGTAGCCGACGATCAGCCCGGAGGCGAGCATCACCTTGGCCATCAGGTCGAAGTGCTTCATGGTGATCAGGTTTTGCAGCCCGAACCAGCGCCGGATCGGCGTCAGCAGCACGATCACCATCGCGAAGCCGCAGTAGACCGCGCCGGCCACGAAGTACGGCGGGAAGACCGTGACGTGCCAGCCTGGCACCTGCGAGACGGCGAAGTCGAAGCTGATGATCGAGTGGACCGAGAGCACCAGCGGCGTCGAGAGGCCGGCCAAAATGAGCGACGCCATCTCGTAGCGCTGCCAGTGCTTGGCCGAGCCGCGCCAGCCGAGCGAGAGCAGCCCGTAGAACTTGCGTACAATGCTGTGCTGCGCCCGATCGCGCAGGACGGCGATGTCCGGCACCAGCCCGACGAACCAGAACAGGATCGAGACAGTGGCGTACGTCGAGATCGCGAACACGTCCCACTCCAGCGGGCTGCGAAACTGCGGCCACATGCCCAGCGTGCCGGGGTACGGCAACAGCCAGTAGTCCAGCCACGGCCGGCCGGTGTGGACCAGCGGGTAGATGCCGGCGCAGGCCACGGCGAAGATCGTCATCGCCTCGGCCGCCCGGTTGATGCTCGTCCGCCAGTCTTGCCGGAACAGCAGCAGCACCGCCGAGATCAGCGTGCCAGCGTGGCCGATGCCGATCCACCAGACGAAGTTAATGATGTCGAAGCCCCAGGCCACCGGGATGTTAATGCCCCAAATGCCGACGCCGACCACGAACAGCGTGGTCAGGGCGTAGAGGTAGAGCATCAGGAAGCCGGCGGCGATCACAAAGCCGAGCGGCCAGCCCCACGGCGTCTTGCGGATCGGCGTCAGCACGATATTGCCGATCGTCGCCGTCACGCTCTCGTAGGTCTGGTTCGGTCCAAGAAAGGCGTCGGTCGTCTCCACCACCGGCGGCCGCTTGACGGGTTGAGCACTCATGAGGCCTCCTTAGTGGACCATCTCGGTCTCGGCCGACCCGAGCTCGGCGTTGAGCGTCTTCATCTTCGCCAGATAGCTAACCCGCGGCCGGGTATTCAGGCTGCCGAGCGATATGTAGGTGTGCGGCTGCCCCTTGAGCTGCGACACTGCCGACTGTGGGTCGTTGATGTTGCCAAAGGCGATCGCCTGCGTCGGGCAGACCTGCTGGCAGGCGGTGATGATCTCGCCATCGGCGATGGTGCGCTTCTCGCGGTCGGCGTTGATGCGGGCCTCGTTGATGCGCTGCACGCAGAAGGTACACTTCTCCATCACGCCGCGCGGCCGCACCGTGACGTCGGGGTTTTTCTGCATCTTGAGCGTCGGCGCGCCGTTGTTATCATCGGCGTACTGCAGGAAGTTGAAGCGCCGTACTTTGTATGGGCAGTTATTTGAGCAATACTTGGTGCCGACACAGCGGTTGTAGACCATGTTGTTCAGGCCCTCGCTGTCGTGGACGGTGGCGGCCACCGGGCAGACAATCTCGCACGGCGCGTTCTCGCACTGCTGGCAGAGCATGACCATATTGTAGGTCTGCGGCGCGTTGATATCGCCGGTGTAGTACTGGTCGATCCGCAGCCAGAGCATCTCGCGGCCGCGCAGCACTTCCGCCTTCGTCACCGTCGCGATGTTATTCTCGGACTGGCAGGCGGTGAGGCAGGCGTTGCAGCCGTTGCAGGCGTTCATGTCGATCGACATGCCCCAGGCGTAGCCTTTATACTCCCAGCCAGGCAGTAGCGACAGCTCCTTGCCACCCTCAGCGTGGTGGCCCTGCTCGTGGATGAACTCTTCGTTCTTGGTGAACTCCTCGATCGTGCCGCGCCTGATGATCTCAAGGTCGCGGCCCTCCATCGAGAAGTGGCCCTGGGTCGAGGCCAGATCGTAGTGCTCGCCGGTCTTCGTGACCTGCGCCCCGCCGGCGAACCACGGCGCGGCGGCCGAGCGGATGCTGTAACCGTTGAAGCCCTGGTTCTTCGCCACCCGGCCCTCGAAGCTGCGGCCGTAGCCGAGGTGGACGGTCAGGCTCTGCTCGGCCTGGCCGGGCAGCGTCCAGACCGCAGCCTTGAGCGTGCCGCCATTGACGGCGATGCTGATCATATCGCCGTCGGTGACGCCGAGCTGTGTGGCGGCCTTTGGCGAGATGTAGACCGGGTTATCCCACACCACTTTGCTATACGGCTTGGGCGTCTCTTGCAGCCAGGCGTTATTGGCGTACGAGCCATCGTAGATCGTCGGGTCGGGGCGGAAGATCACCTCGAAGCCATCGGCGGGCGCGGCGCTCGGCGCGGCGATGGTGCCGGTGATCGGCAGCGGGGTGCTCTTGCTCGTCGTGCCACCGATCAGCCCGTCGTTGAGCACCTTCTCCCAGGCTTTAGCGTCGGTGACGCCGTTGGCCTGCCAGTAGGCGCGCACGGTGTCGAAGGCGCTGGTCGCGGCGGTGCCGCCGAGGACGCCGATGATATCGTGGAGCGAGCGCGTCGCATCGTAGAGCGGCGCCACCAGCGGCTGCACAATGCTGGCGGTGCCATCGAAGGCTCGCGCGTCTGACCACATCTCAAGGTAGTGCTGCGCCGGGATGTGCCAGGTGGCCTTGGCGGCGGTCTCGTCGTTGTACAGGCCGTGGTGGACGCTGAGCTTGACTTTGCCCAGCGCATCGGCGAACGGCACATCGCGCGGCGCATCGTAGGCCGGGTTGACCTCGGAGATCAGCAGCATATCGACGGCGCCGCTGTTCATGTCGTTGGTCAGCGCGGCCAGCGCGGCGATGCCGCCCTGCGGGTCGACGAGCGGCGCGGTGGTCAGCACCGTGGTGCCGTTGGCGCCGAGCTGCCGGTTGATGGCGTGGCCGATGGCGTGGACAGCAGCCGGTTGCCCATTGCCGACGACCACCACCGCTGTTGAGCCAGCTGCCTTAAGGTCAGCAACCGCCGCCGTGACCCATTTCTGCTCGGTCTCGCTGAGGGCACCGGCGGTTGCGCCGGCCACGCCGAGGCCGGCGGCGATGGCGCGGGCGAGCGTCTCGATCTGCGACGCGCGGGCCGGCAGCCGGTGGTCCGCCATGTTGCCGGTGTTGGAGGGGCTCGGCTCGGCGACGTACAGCCGCAGCATGCTCGTGGTACCCTTACGCACCTTGCGCCGCACGGCGATCTCGCGCGAGTAGCGCACGCCGCTACCGGCCTCGCTCATAAAGTCGCTGTCGAGCGCCACCACCGCCGTTGCCTTGCTGAACTGATAGACCACGTGCGCGTCGCTGCCGAAGGCCT